>CALVIR010000005.1 GCA_944331915.1 uncultured Bacilli bacterium
TTTGGTACATTATTGTGTTTGAATATAAAATTTATAAATTTTTGATGCTTTTTTTGTAAAAAACCTAAACTCAAAATTTTAATATCTTGCATATACGGAAATATATGTTATAATATAGGTGTGATTTGGGGATGCTTAGGTTTCGACAGAAATAATAGAGCATAAGCGGCAAGTCGAGTTGTTTACGTTACAAACAAACTTAAATATAACTGGAAACAGTATTAAAACAGCATTTGCTAACTTATTTAAGAAAAACACTGAGTTAGCTTTCGCCTAGTAAAGGTAAATGCACTGTCTTTTCTTGATTTCCTGTGTTAAGTTAAGATGGTTGATTTTAGCAGGATATAGTTATAGTTTGTCTAGACTATAAGTGAATTTTTTAGACTAGAGCTGTTTTATTAGTTGATGGTTACTAGAAAGCAGTTCGAATTTAATTAATCATCTAAGCTTGTAGATGTTTATGTAGCTTTATTTTTGGACAGGAGTTCGATTCTCCTCATCTCCACCATTGGGAAATCTGTTCGAACTTTTGAGCTTTATTATATATTTTAAGATGTAGAATTAAATAGTTCTACATTTTATTTATATATTTTGCATTTGAAAAATTTTACATTTAAAGTTAAACTTATTATTTAAAAATTGTTGCCGAAAGAATTGATGATTTTAATTATATGTAAAAACAATAAACACAGAGTTATCATGTATTCTATTTAGAAATATAAAAAGTGATTTATTAACTGATTAGTATATGGTTAAATAATAGTGTCTGATGAAAATTAATTTAATTATTTAAATTAGGTTTTTGGTACTAAAATTTGGCAGTTGATTTTGGATAAAGCATTTATTATATAATGAGGTGGAAGGACTTTTATAAATAGAGTTCTTTTTCTTATATAAAATGTGATAAGATATAACTGGAGGGAATGGATGCATGGAAATCTTTGATAAAAAATTGATACAAAGAAAAGAGTTTGGTTTTCAATTTGCTTATAATATAGATGATAAAGAATATAATGTACAGATTGTATATCCTCATAAGGGGAGTAATTATGCAATTCCTTATATTCTAGTATTACCAAAACAAGTTAAAGATAATTGTGTTTTAGCAGTTGAGGTAAATAATTTAGAAACAGAAAATGAAAATGAGTTATTAAATAATGCTTTATTAACAGCATATGACTTAACTAAAAAATTAATAGAGTATGATAATCCTGTATTAGTTCCAGTATTACCTAGTGTAAAGAATGGTATACCCTATTATCAACAGTTAGCAAGAGAATGTTTTTCAGTTTCAAATGATAATAAATTTTACCAAATTGATTTACAGGTATTAAATATAATAAATGAGGCTAAACAAAAGATTTCTGAAAGGGTAACGGTTTGTGAAAAGATATTTTTGAATGGATATTCTTCTTCGGTCGTTTTTGCTCAACGTTTTGCTCTATTACATCCAGAAATTATTAATACTCTTTGTGTAGGTGGAACGAGTGGAAGTATTCCTATGCCAATTACAGAACTTGAATATCCTCTTGGTATAGCAGATTATTTTGATATTACGGGTAAATCTTTTGATTTTGAAAAATATCAACAGATTAAATTCAGATATTATGTTGGATCTTTAGAAGAGCTTAGAAAAACATCTAATCGATACGATGAATCTTTTAATTATGCACCAATGCATGATATGAGTTATTTTGATAGAAGTGTTCCTCCTATGGTTGGACTTAAACAAAGAAATATGTTTGGAAAAAGTTTGATTGAAAGATCTAAAAAACAGATTTCTATATTGAAAGAAATGGGGCTAGATATTGAACAGATTATTTTTGATGAGCGTACACATAATAACTATAACGGTATTGGACCTAACGAATTAGGTGATGATTTTATAAGAAAATCTTATCAGGAGTCACTTAGAAATTATAGACGACATTTTTAAAAATTATTATGAAATATTTATAATTTGTATAATTAGTAGTTTAATTTTTGTAGTATAATTTTATTTGTAAGTAGGGAAGGTGTAATATGACAGTAGAAGATCAATATCGGTATATGATTAGTGGCTATTTAGGAGTTAAAGAGTTTGATACATATGAACTTAATTTATATGTTTTAAAAGATATGGAACAGTATATAAGAGATTTTATAAATGATAATCCTAGTAATAACTTTAATTTTGCTGAAGAAATAGAAAAAATAGAGAAGGATGTACCTTATAAGACTAAGTTACAGGATGCTTTGCTTTTATTAAATAAAATAGATGCACCGATGGAATTAGTGTTTAATATTAAACATAAATTAAAAGAATTAAAAGATGAAGAAAATAAATAATAGGGGAAAGATATGGAGACTTTAGAAGCGATAGAGAAAAGAAGGAGTATAAGAAAATTTACTGATAAAGAGATATCTAAAGAAGATGTTTTAGATATCTTAAATTGTGGAAGACTTGCTCCTTCGGCTAAAAATAGGCAACCATGGTTTTTTGTGGTTGCATCTAGTGAGATAAAAGATGAAATTGCTAAATTAATGATTGATTATGGTAATAGTGAAGATTATGCTTTAAAGTGTATTGAATTTAATTGTAATCAGAGTGTAGCTTTTACAGGGAATGTTATGACTAAGGGAGATGTTTTAGTTTTAATTTTACGTGAAAAGGATGATAACTGGTTATTAGCAGATACTTTATCAATTGGAGCATGTGTAGAGAATATGTGTCTTAGAGCAACAGAATTAGGATTTGGTTCATTATTTATCAGTGATATTGTTACGGTTAGTAGTAAAGTTTTAGATTTAATTAACTTTAAAGAAATGGAATTAAGTTGTGCTTTATTATTAGGTTATCCTAATCAAGATCCTAAAATGAGGCCTAGAAATGATTTAAAAAATATAGTAAAATGGTTATAAGATGTGGAGGTATAAAAATGGGAATTATTGAAACAGTTGGAGGAACGGTTGTAGGAATGTCTCTTGTTAATGGCAAGATTAAACCTAAATATGGGATTAGCAATATTATTGGTTGCATTATAATCTTTCTTTTAGATATACTTTTTGCTTTTCTATTAATATATTGTGGTATTATTAATTTTGATCTTGAGTTTATTTTCTTTCCTGCTTTAGGTGTTGTAGTTTGTACATATTTTCTTTTAATTATACCGGTTTTACAAAATCCTAATAACTTTTATATTAAATTTAAAGATTCTAAAACTTTGGAAGGATTTGAACTTTATTATAAAAATAAAAAGGTTAATGTTGATTATAAACTAGATGAAAAGGGTAAAATAATGTTTAATAATAATATTAAGAAAAAAGATTGTATATCTTATGCTGATGGATCAAAAATGTCCAATGTGATAAAGTTTAAAATAATTAATTATTTCAGTATGTGGTTAAAATCTAAAAATCTTTTATCTGAACATGTAACTCTTTCAATTGAATGATTTATGAGGAGGTAGAAATGAAAAAATATCGTTGTACTATTTGTGGTTATATTTATGATGAGGCGAAGGAGAAAGTTAAATTTGAAGACTTACCAGATGACTGGAAATGTCCTCTTTGTGGAGCACCTAAAAATCTTTTTGAAGAAATAAAGGAAGAAAGTGCAGAGAAAACTTTAGAAAATGATGATCTTGATTCTAGTTTAATTGATGAAGAGTTAAGAGAACTATCTAATTATGAAATAGCTTTTATTCTTTCTAATCTTGCAAGAGGCTGTGATAAACAGTATTTAAAAGAAGAGAGCAGTTTATTTAGAGAATTAGCTATTTACTATGAAAATAAAGAAGAAAATGAGAAAGGTAGTTTAGATGATGTTCTTAAGAAAATAGATAATGATATTAATTACTTTGAAAGAGCAAATAAAGTATTTTCTAAATATGAAGATAGAGGGGCTAAGAGAGTTATTAATTGGGCTAGTAAGAGTACTAATATTATGAAAGTGGTTATAAATACTTATAAAGATAAAGGAATTGACTATCTTAAAAATACAAAAATATGGGTTTGTGATATATGTGGATTTGTTTATATAGGAAATACACCACCTAAAGTTTGTCCAGTATGTAAGGTTCCTAGTATTAAAATATTGGAGGTATGTTAAGATGGAGAAGAAAAGTGAGAGACATGCTTATAGAGATTTAAATATTTGTACTAAAGATTGTTTATGCCTTTTTGTTTGTCCAACGGGAGCAACTGATAATGAAACAGGACAGATTGATTTTGATAAATGTATAGGTTGTGGGGCTTGTGCAGCTGCTTGTCCATCAAAAGTTATTAGTATGTTGCCTAGAGTTTATCCTAAACAAAAGGTAAAAGAGCAAGCAGTTATAAATGAATTATTAACTCTTGCTGATAATAAGATAAGTCAGATTAAAATTTTAAAGAATTTATTAGATGAAGCTAAAAGTGAAGAAGAGAGGAAATTTTTAAAAACATTAATCCATGCTAATAAAGTGATGATTGAAGATATGATGAGAGAAGCAGGTTATATGTTACCTCAGTCTTCTAACACTAACAAACTTTTGCGTAGTCTTAAAAATAAAGATAATGTTAATGCTAATATAATAGATAAATTATTAGAGAAGATAGAGGTTAATGATTAGATTAAGATTTAGAAAAATTATACAATTAAGTATAGTTTTTTTTCTTTTGTTCATATTAATATTGGGAGGAAAAAATAATGCAAGAAAATTATAATGCTGTACCTAATATTATTAGTTGTAAAGACTTAGATTATCTTAGTGATATGTTTAATTGGAATTATGGAGCATATAAAAGTACTAGTAATGCTATTAATACTGTTAGTGATGCAGAGATTAAAGCGATGCTTAGTAAAGCTAGTAATATATTTCAAGGGAATATTACAAAGGTCTTAAATATTATGAAAAGAGGTGGCTCTAATGAATAATAATGAGATTAAAAATCCAAAGACTGTGGTTCCTACTGGTATTGCTTTAAATGATAAAGACTATATTAGTAGTTTACTTAGTACTTTAAAAATGTTAGTGAAAAATTATGCAGTTAGTTTAACTGAAGCTAGTAATGAGACTTTATATCAAGAGTATAAGATGATGTTTGATAGTTATTCCTCTTTACAAAGAGAGGTATATGAGTTAATGTTTAGAAAAGGGTGGTATACTTTGGAAAAAGCAGAAACTTTTAAAATTGATAATAAACATCAGACTTTAAATCAAGAATTTATGAGTTTAAATGGTTAAAAAGAAAACAGTGTCAGGTAGTTGGCACTGTTTTTGCATATCTTTTTACTTTATTTTTGTTAAGAGCAGATGAACCTTTCTGATTACGTTCTTCTAAGGTTATGTTCTTTAAAATATCAAAGTTAACACTTAATTCTTTATGATCAGCATAGTTTGTTTGAACTCTGACTAAATGCCCTGTTTTTAATACCAATCTGCCATTACTATCTACTAAACATTTTTTGGAATTCTCATAGTTTATATTAGGAATATCATGATATTCTATGTAACCAGGAATATGGGTTGTAGTTCGAAGATAAGCTTTCGTTTCATCAATATTGGTTACTAAAGCGTAATAGCATTTATCGGGATGACGTTCAACATAGTTTAGCATTTTTATTAGTTCGATTTCTCGTTCTAAAGCGTCAGCATTATATTCTTTTAAAGTGCAGTGTTCACATATTTCTTCTAAAGTAGCGGTGTCTTCTATTTCATCTAAAGCTCCTCGTTGATAAGAGTCAATAATTTGTTGAGCTTTTAAATCAGGGTATCGTCTAATTGGAGAGGTTGAATGGGTGTAGTAGTTTAAACTAAGACCAAAGTGACCTTCTGGATATGGAGAATAAGCAGCTCTTGGCATAGAACGTAGTAAAACATTAGATACAATAGGGTAATCACTAGTATTATAATATTCATTTAAAGTTAGCATAATAAACTCATTAGGAGTAAGTCCATTTGGATTAGGAATGTTATAACCTAAGCTTTTTAGTTTGTTAATAGCATTAGTTAACATTCTTTGATCTGGGGCTTGGTGAACTCTATTTATAGATGTACCTACAATATAATTTAAATAAACTGATTGACAGTGATTGTATAGAATCATCGCATTTTCAATTATTTTACCAGCTTTACCATTGCTTTTGTTTTCAATATCGGTAATATTACCATTTTCATCTTCGATAAAAGAGGTTTCAGTTTCAGCGAAGGTTAACATGCCTTCATCAAGTCTTTTCTTAGTTAAAATATCAGATAATTCTTCTAGTAATTTTAAATCATTAACAAAGGGAGCATAGCTAGCATCATAAATATTTTCTGTTAAGAGTTTATTAACTTTGGAATAACTCATTTTTAGTTTTGATTCGATAACAGAATTTACTAAGTTATAATTTAATAACTCTCCACTTGGAGATATTTCCATGATACAGCTTCTAGTTAGTCTTGGTTCATTAGGATTTAAAGAACAAATACCATTAGATAATTTTTTAGGTAAGTTTGGTATGACCATGTTAGCAGGATAAACGGATAAACCTCGTTCATAGGCTTCTAAATCAAGGACACTACCTCTTTTGACATAATGAGAAACATGAGCGATGTGAACACCTAGGATATAATTACCATTTTCATTTTTCATAATACTTACAGCATCATCTATATCTTTCGTATTATCACAGTCAATGGTAAAGATATTAAATCGGTTTCTAAAATCGTAACGATTTACTAAATCTTTAGCGGTTATTTCGTTAGGAAGAAGATTAGCTTCATTTAGAGCGGCTTTGCTAAAATCAATTTTAAAGCCATATTTAGTAGCGAGAGAGATAATATCTATATCTTTGTCAGTAATATTACCAATTGTACTTAAATAGTCGGCTTCATAAACATTATCATTTGTTTTTTCTAAAGAGATATTTGCAGTTATTCGATCGCCAAGTTTTAATTTTTTCATATCAATAGAACCAATTCTAACATTTATTTTGCCACGACCAGGAATAAGAATAGGTTCAAGGGTTTTAACACCATCTTTTTCCACAACTTCTAGAATGACTTCATGATTGTTCCTTTTAATAATTTTGGTAATCTTTTTAGTACTCTTAGATACAGCGATAAGGTCTTCTTCGATAGCTCCTTCAAGTTCGGTTTTGCTTTTATAAATTCTTTTACCATCAAGTTCAAAATAAGGATAACCTTTAGAATCTAACTGTAATTTAGTTAAAGCTAGAGTATTTGGCCAACTTTGATAGATGTTTCCATCGAGGTATATCTTTCCTTTTGACTCTAAATCGTTAAGTAGGTTCTTTAGCTTGCTTATTTTTTCCCTATCTTTAGCAAGAGATAGACGTTTTATTTGTTTATAGGTTAAATCAGTTTCTTTTAAAGCATTAAGTAAAAATTCTTGAAATGATGATAGATTTCTGCTTAATACTTTAATAATTCTTGGAATTTCTTCTTTTGTTGTGATAACTATATCACCAGGCAGTACTAAGTGGCCTTGTTTATTTTTCTCATTAATAGGATGTTTGTCTTGTTCTAATACTAAATTATCATTATCTTTGACGATAGTATCAATTTGAAATTTTTCTTTTGGAAATAAAGTGTAAGTTCCTCTTTTTAGATTGTAAATTTCGCCTTTTGTTTCTAAAGTTGCTAAGGCTTTTAGAAATTTACCTCTTTCTTGAAATGTTGTGATATTAATTTTTCGCTCTAATTGTTTGAAATTTAGTTTTTCTTTCTCTTTTAAAGCTTCAATTATTGCTCTTTGATAATCATTATTTGTTTGCATAACTCCTCCATAATAAAAGATAATACCAGGACGGCATTATCTTTGACTTGTAGGATGAGAAAATAATTTTAGTTCTTTATAACTTAAGCATAAAACCATAATTTTCCCTCCCTTTAATTTGATTTTAGCATTAATTTCGAAAAAATAAAATAAAAAATTTAAAATATAGTATATAATAGTTAAGAGGAGGAATTTATGCTTGAATTAAAAAACATTAAAAAAAGTTATAAAACTGGTGATTTCGTACAACACGCTTTGAAAGATGTCAGTTTAAAGTTTAGAAAATGTGAGTTTGTTGCTATTTTAGGTAGCAGTGGTAGTGGAAAGACAACTCTGTTAAATATCCTTGGGGGACTTGACCGTTATGATAGTGGAGACTTAATCATTAATAATAAAAGTACAAAGAAATTTAAAAGTGTTGAGTGGGATTACTATCGTAATAATTGTGTGGGCTTTATTTTTCAATCATATAATTTAATTAGTCATATAAGTGTCTTAGAAAATGTAGAGATGGCTTTAATTCTTAGTGGATATAAGAAAAAAGATTGTAAGGAGAAAGCACTAGCAGCATTAGAAAGAGTAGGTCTTAAAGATCATGCACATAAGAAGCCTAATCAATTATCTGGAGGACAGATGCAGCGAGTAGCGATTGCTAGAGCTTTAGTAAATGATCCAGAGATAATTTTAGCAGATGAACCGACAGGGGCTTTAGATTCAGTTACAAGTGTACAGATTATGGATCTTATTAAAGAAATTGCTAAAGATAAGTTGGTTATTATGGTGACACACAATCCAGATCTTGCTAAGAGTTATGCTAATAGAATTATTGAACTTAAAGATGGAGAAATATTAAGTGATAGTAATCCGGTTAAAGAAAAAGAAAATGGTAAAGAAAAGCTTAAGATTAAGAAAACAGTTTTGGCTTATAGGTCGGCTTTAAAATTATCTTTTAATAATATAAAAACAAAAAAAGGAAGAACATTTCTTACCTCTTTTGCGGCTTCAATAGGGATTATTGGGATTGCTTTAATTTTATCACTATCAAATGGTTTTCAACTAAAAATTGATGAATATGAAGAGGATACCTTATCACAGATGCCTATTACTATTAGTACACAGGCGATGAATATAAATGAGGAAACAATGAAAAGTGTTATGGGGAAAGAGAATGGACATGAAGAATATAGTGATGATAAAGTAATTTACCCTAGAGATAATAGTTTAGAGACAATGTTACATGTCAATAATATTAATAGTGATTATATTGATTATATTGAAAAGATGGATAAGGATATGCTTAATGCGATTGGTTATGAATATGGGACAACATTAAATGTAGTTACTAAGAAAAATGATGGTACTTATGCATTGGTACCAACTGCGACTAATTATAGTATGTCTACCACATCTATGACAGGAGTAGTTGGATGGACTCTTTATCCAAATAGTGTCACAGAAAATAGTATGCTTGAGAAAGATTATGATATTTTAGCAGGGGATGTTAATAGAGAGGAAGCAGGTATTATTATTGCTGTTAATTCTAGAAATGAACTTAATTCGGCAATCTTAGAACAACTTGGATTTGATACTAGTGATAGTATAGCTTTTGAAGATATTTTAGATAAAGAGTTGAAAGTTGTACCTAATGATGTTTATTATGAAGAGTTTGGTGATTACTTTGTACCAAGTAATGATTATCAAAGAATGTATGAAAGTAGTGAAGCGATAACACTTAAGGTTCAGGCAATTATAAGAGGTAAAGAGGATAAAAATGAGTTAACTCAGTCTGGAATATATTATAATTCAGCTTTGGTTGATTTAGTTATTGCTAAAAATAAAGACAGTAAGATTGTTAATAAACAAAAAGAGGTTGATTACAATATTTTAACGGGACAAGCTTTTGATGAGACATCTTCAACAGTTACTAAAGATAATATTTTAGGAGTATTAGGAGCAGAGGTAACACCTTCAATAATCTATTTATATCCAAAAGACTTTGAAACTAAGGATTATATTACAGATTATTTAGATTCCTATAATGAAGATAAAAGTGAAGAAGAGCAAATACTATATACTGATTATGCAGCGATGATAAGTTCTTTATCAGGTAGTATTATGGATGCGGTTACTTATGTTTTGATTGCTTTTTCATCTATTTCTTTAATTGTCTCTTGTATTATGATTGCAATAATTACTTATATATCAGTATTAGAGAGAACAAAGGAAATTGGTATATTAAGAGCACTTGGTGCTAGAGGAAAGGATATTACAAGAGTCTTTAATGCAGAAACATTTATAATTGGAGTTTGTAGTGGACTTTTAGGTTTGATAATTGCTTATGTTTTAACAATTCCAATAAATATGTTAATAGAGAATTTAGCAGGTTTACCTAATGTAGCTAATCTTAATCCAATTCATGCTCTTATCTTATTAATTATTAGTGTTACTTTAACTGTTTTAAGTGGTTTTATTCCTTCAAAAATGGCTAGTAAGAAAGATCCGGTTATTGCTCTTAGAACAGAATAGACTTTTCTAATTATAAAAACTTTGCTATAATAAGTAGTGAAGCTTTTATGCCGACTTAGCTCAGTTGGTAGAGCAACTCATTCGTAATGAGTAGGTCGAAGGTTCAAGTCCTTTAGTCGGCACCGTATAATATAAATATGATAAGGATGTGATATTCATATGCCTGAAGCTCTTTATGATATTTTGATATTAATAGAAGAGAAAAATAATTATGATTAACTTTCAACAAAGAGTGTTGGTAATCAAAGATTATATTATTTTAATATACGTAACAGGGTTGATGATTTAATAGGACATTTATTTGAAATGCTTTATTTAGATCCTAGTATGACAGATAGTTCATTTTATACTAATATGGTATATTATTACTTTCATTCTGATAAAGGGAAAATTTCTAAGGATAACAATTTGCAAGAAATGAAAAAGATTGAATATAATGCTAAGAATCTTGAAAGTTTACAGAAAAAAGTGCTTCATAATATAAAAACAGATCCTTTATTTATAAAAGTGATGAGAGTTCATACAATTAAGGATATTGGTGATACTTTAAAGCAGTTTTCAAATTTAAAATCTGTTTTTGGGGCAAGTGATAAGTTTGATTTGGCTCTTGCTGGTAGTGATTTATAAGAGTTGAGGGAAATGTTGAGAGATTGAAAAGAGAATTTACTGATTATTCTTCTGTTGATAATAATAAAAAAATTGAGAAAGTTGAAAGACATAGAAGAATGTAAGTACACTCTTTTATTGAAAAAGATTTTAGATAATGTTATTATATTAATATAATAAAAAGAATAGAAGGTGGTGTGTATGGATATAGTTATTAGTTTTTTTAGAGATACTCTTGATGGACCTGTTTATATTGTAGTTGTTGTAGTAGCGGTTATTTTGTTTTTTGCTTGTATAGGTTATTTGGCGGAAAAAAGTATTAATACTAAAAAAGAGAAAGCTAAATATGCTAAAGTAGAAAATGATAGTGCTACTAGTGTTGATAACTCTGTCAATAATTTAACTGAGGTTAGTGATAGTAATGTTAGTGAAAGTGCAGTTAATCCGGTTAATGATATCAATTCTGGTGTAGTTAGTATGGATAGTGTTGATAATAACCAAGTTACTAATATACCTAATGGTTTAGGTAGTGAGGCAGTAGTAACTGATGTTCCTATTACAGATATTAATGTTAATAATGTTGAAACAGTATCAACAACACCAATAGATAATGTTAGTAATGTTGTAGAAATGCCTAATGTTACTGAGGTTGCTCCTGTGACAGGGGCTGTTAATCAAGATTCAGTTGTATCTCAAGATACAGCTGCCTCTATAGTTATACCTACTATTAATCAGGAAAATAGTAATAACAATTAGATAGTTAGGAGAAGATGTTATGGTTATTACAGTTGCTAGTGTGTTAGCAATCATAAAGAAAATAATAGATATATCAATTGTTTGGTTGATGTTTTATATTATTCTAAAAAGTATAAGAAATAGCGTTAAATTAACTCTTTTATTTAAGGGAGTTATAATCATTATTGTTTTAAAAATTGTTAGTGATATATTTGGCTTTACTACAGTTAATTTGTTGCTAGAATATATTATCATGTATGGGCCTTTAGCTTTAATAATAATATTTCAGCCAGAAATTAGAAATATTTTAGAACAGTTGGGGCGTAATCAACTATTAGGTCGACATAAAGTGTTAACGGTTGATGAAAGAGAACATCTTGTTTATGAAATAGTGCAAGCGATGGACTATTTAAGGAAAAATAAAATTGGAGCTCTTATTGTTATAGAAAGAGATATTAGTTTAGGTAACTATATCGATAAAGCTAAAAAAATCTATGCTGATTTATCAAGCGATTTGTTAGGGGCTATTTTTTATGAAGGAAATCCTCTTCATGATGGTGGGGTAATTATCCAAGGTAATCGTATTACTTGTGCAGGAGCAATATTCCCTACTAGTAGTAGTCAAAAAATAAATAAAAGACTTGGTACAAGACATAGAGCAGCATTAGGTATTGCCGAAGAAACTGATGCGATTGCTTTAGTTGTTTCCGAAGAGACAGGACGTTTATCTATTGCGATAAAAGGAGAGTTGTTCTATAACTTATCTTTGGATGATATTAGAATGATGCTTATAGATGAATTGAAACCTAAAGTTGCTAGTGAATATGAAGAAGAGTTAGAAGAGGAAGAGATATATGAAGAAGATAATTAGAGGTATTGGAAAATTTTTTCGTCATATAGGAGCATTCTTTGATAAGTGGTTAATTACACCAATTACAAAACTTATTCTTAAGATCATAGAATTTTCTAAAAGTAATAGTAAAGGTATAGAAAAATTACTTGGGAAAAAGCAAACATTAATTGTAATAAGTTTAGTACTGGCTTTAGCAGTATTCTTTATTATAGATAGTGAAGGTACAGCGATGATTGATCAGTATGCAGAAATACTTTATAATCAACCAGTTACAGCGACATATAATGAAGAAGCTTATGTAGTAGAAGGGTTGCCTGATACTGTTGATATTACCCTTGTGGGACAAAAAAGACATATCTTTTTAGCTAAACAATATCCTAGTGGTGGAGTTACAGTTGATTTAACAGGGCTTAAACCTGGACAACATAAAGTTACATTAAAATATGCACAACAGTTAAAATCAATTGATTATAGACTTGATCCATCATCAGTTACAGTTACAATCTATGATAAAGTTAGTCAAACTAAATCTTTAACTTATGATATTTTACATCAAGATAATTTAGATACAAAATTAAGTATTGATAATGTTGAATTAGATCGTAGTGAGGTAATTGTAAAAGGTGCTGAATATAAACTTGAAAAAGTTGCAACAGTTAGAGCTTTAGTAGATGTTGATGATTTTGCAAGACAAGAAGCTGGTGAACTTACATTAGATTCAGTTCCTTTAGTAGCTTATGATACTAATGGTAAGGCTCTAGATGTAGAGATTGTTCCTAAGACAGTAACTGCAAAAGTAACTATTTCTTCACCATCTAAAGATGTTCCTGTTGAAATTGTTCCTAAAGGAGAACTTGCTTTTGGTAAAGCGATTAGATCTTTAAGTACTAATGTTAATACAGTTACTATTTATGGTAGTGAAGATGCTCTTGATAAGATTGATTCTTTAGAAGTTGAGGTTGATGTTACAGGCCTTGATGCTGATAAAGATTATACTGTTACCTTGAAACGTCCTAATGGAGTTACAGAAATAAGTACAAAAACTATTACTGTTAAAGTGGCAATTGACAATTCAACGACAAGAGAGTTTGATAATATTTCGATTGCAACAGAGAATTTAGGATCTGGTTATAGTGTTCAGGCTTCTAGTGAAGAGGATAGTCGAGTTACAGTTATTGTTACAGGTAGTGAATCAATTATTAACAGTATCGATCCGTCTATTATTCAAGCTTATGTAGATTTAGATGGTTTAGGTGTTGGTGAACATGAGGTTGAGGTTAAAGTTAAAGGTGATGACGTTAAACTTACTTACACGCCAAAAACGAAGACAGTTAAAGTAAGAATATCTTCTTCGAGTAGTTAAAACTAAAAGAGAACTTAGTATTTTCTAAGTTCTTTTTAGTCTCTATCAAAAAGCATACTTATGTCAATTAAGCCTGCTATTCCAATTATAATATAGATAACTTTTGCAAGCATGGCATCGCTGCCACCAAAAATAGATGCAACTAGATCTAATTCAAATAATCCAACAAAAGCCCAGTTTATAGCTCCTATTATAATTAGAACTAAACATATTTTTTTTAAAATTTCCATATAATTCCTCCTTACTATTTTTACATTTTTATCATGTCCATATTTCTATGTTTTATTCATGAATATTACGGTAATTTTCTTAATATAATAAAATAGAAATTGATGAAGAGGTGAAAATTTGAAAAAATTAAGTTTATGTCTGTTAATTTTAGGATGTTTTTTACTTACTGGATGTGGAAAAAATAGTGAAGGTGATATTTTAAAAAAATTAGAAAAGCAAATAGAAAATAATAATGGCTATATATTTACAGGAAATTTGGAAATATTAAATAATGATGATATTTATAATTATGAGGTTGAAAGTGCTTATAAGGAAGATAATTATTATAAAGTGTCATTAAAAAATATTAGTAATGATCATGAGCAAATTATTTTGAAAAATGATGATGGTGTTTATGTGTTAACACCTAGTCTTAATAAAAGTTTTAAATTTCAAAGTGATTGGCCATATAATAATTCGCAAGTTTATTTGTTACAATCTATTGTTAATGATTTAGAAAATGATGATGAGAGAACATTTAAAAATGAAGATGGTAAATATGTCTTTACTAGTAAGGTTAATTATCCTAATAATAGAAATTTAGTTAAACAAAAAGTGACATTTAATGATAAGTTAGAATTGGAAGAGGTTATAGTTTTAGATAGTGATGAGATTCCAGCGATGACTTTAAAAGTTGAAAGTATTGACTATAAACCTAGTTTTAAAGATAATTACTTTGATCTAAATGAAATAATGAATACAGTAGAGGTTGAAGATAGTGTGGTAGAAACGGGGGTTATGGATGATATAATATATCCTTTGGTATTACCAGAGGGGACTAAGTTAACTAGTGAAGAAAAGGTACAGATGAGTGAAGGAGAAAGAGTTATTTTAACTTTTTCTGGGGATAAACCATTTTTACTTGTAGAAGAGACTGCTAATGTTTTAGATGAATTTACGGTTATTCCAACAATGGGTGAACCATTTATGGTTATGGATTCAATTGGAGCGTTAAGTGATAATTCTGTTAATTTTACATCTGGAGGAATTAATTACTATATAGTTAGTGATGTGATGAGTCAAGATGAGTTATTAGAAATTGCTAATTCTATTAGTGTTTTACCAACAATGAAATAAGCACGAAAGTGTTTATTTTTTTGTATGATTAAAAAAGTCAAAAATATATTGACAAACATATTTTCTATATTATACACTTAGGTTGCAAATATTAAAAGAGGTGTTCGGAATATGGAGATATATAGAGCATATAAATTTAAGTTATATCCAACAGATGACCAAAACATTATTTAGATTGTATAACTAGTAAAGTAAGTATAGTATAATGATGGTGTGAGATAAATTGATGTACAAAAAATTAAATACGAGCTTATTAAACAAAAGGAATCAAAATTTGAAGAAAATATTTATTATTTTTCACAAGTGCATTTTTGTTACAATTCTAACAAGATAGCGGGAGGTAGATTAACAGAAGAACAAATAGAAGCAATATTTGATATTTCTAGTTTTATTCCAAAGAGCGATGAAGATGATAATGATAAACACTATTTAATTGATATTTGTTTACATTCAGAAGACATTAATGAGGATATTTGTAATCAGTTATTAGATTTTGAAATCAGAGAGGACTAGTTTTAGGAGGAAAAAATGAAAGATAAATTAATAGGAAATGAAAATAACATTTTATTTTATAATGATGAAGATGGAAACATAGAGGTAGAGGTTATTTTGAAAAATGAAGATGTTTGGTTAAATACTGAAGCACTTGCAACTCTTTTCAATATTGATAGGAGTGGTATCGTTCGTCATATTAAAAATATTTATAATGATAATGAGTTAGAAGAAAGTTCAACTTGTGCAAAAATTGCACAAGTTCAAAAAGAAGGTAACCGTGAGGTTAAAAGAATGTATTCTTATTACAATCTTGATATGATTATTTCTATTGGTTTTAGAGTTAATTCTAAAAAAGCAATAAAATTTAGAACTTGGGCTAATAAAATAATTAAAGATTATATGGTTCAAGGTTTTGCTTTAAATGATGAAAGATTTATGAAAGCAAGAAGAACTGATCAAGAATATTTTAAGAGGTTGCTTGAAAGAATTAAATTAATTCGCACTAGTGAAAGAATGTTTTATCAGAAAATTACAGATATTTTTGCAGAATGTTCTATTGATTATGATAAGAGTAGTGATGAGGCTATAACATTTTATAAAACGATTCAAAATAAGTTTCACTTTGCTATTACGGGACAAACAGCAGCAGAGATTGTTTATAATAGAGTAGATGCTAAAAAAGATAATATGGGACTTACAACATGGGAGAATTCTCCTGATGGTAAGATATTGAAATCTGATGTTACTATTGCCAAGAATTATTTAGATGAAAAAGAAATAAAGAATTTAAATAATTTAGTAAACTTATTTCTTGATATTGCTGAAAATAATGCTGAGAGAAATATTCCGATGTATATGAATGATTGGGTAAATGAGGTAAAAAACGCTTTAACATTATTTCATTATGAGGTGTTAGAAGGAAAGGGAAAGATTTCTCATAAAATGGCAGAGAAAAAGGCTTTTGAAGAATATGAAAAATACAAAGTTATTCAAGATAAAAATTATGTTTCTGATTTTGATAAATTATTAAATGAAACAAAACAAATAGAAAATAATTAAATTTATATATAAAAAGATTGGCTTTCAAACTTATTTGCTACAATTTATTGTTAATTTTTTAGAAAATGATGATGAAAAGGTTATAGTTTTAAAGATAATTACTTTGATCTAAATGAAATGAGCATGAAAGTTTTTTACGTTATTACAAATTACCGAATTAGTGTTGCTAAATGATTAACTTAGTTTGTGATATAAAGAGCGGATATAAGAAAATACTATATCAGAATATAAAGAATAACAATCGCTATTAATTTTTTTTAGATTATGCTTATAAACGTAGTGAGGATGTTTATGTAGTTCCAATTGGTTCTTTAAAAAATTAAAAATATAGTAACTTATGATTGGAAAATAAGTACGAAAGTGTTTATTTTTCCTTTTAATTATGGTAATATTTAAGTGGTGATTGATGTGAAGAAAAATAAAATAATACAAAGTAAAAATGGAATGCCTAGTGAGGTTAAGAAAGCAATTATAATAATTATAGTTATTTTAGTTACAATTATACTTATGTATCTTTTAACGACAAGAATACTTGCTAAGAGTAATAAAATTGATAGAACTTTAGCGACAGAAAGTGTTATAGGTTATGATAAGATACTAGCAGGAGAGTCTTTTAATCGTAGTGAAGATGAATATTATGTTATTTACTTTGATAGTACTAATGACTATTCAATTATTAGTTCTTTAGTTAGTTCTTATCAGTTAAATAGTGATAATACTAAACTATATAATGTTGATTTAAGTGATGGTATTAATAAAAAATATATTACTGATGGAGATGTTGTTACTACTGATGCAGCTAGTTTATTAGTTAAAGATAATACACTACTTAAATTTGAAAATGGTGAGGTAGTAGAGACTGTTACTGATATAAAAGAAATAATTAACTTTTTAAATGACTAAAATTTAGTCATTTTTTTAAAAGATATTGACGAACATACGTTTATACAGTAAAATAATATTAAATTAGGTATGTAAAGAAAGAATTTGATTTTAAAATCAGACTACCAAAATATGAAATCATGTTGTAAAATAAATAAAGGATATAAGTATAATATTAGGTTATAATTATAGACTAAGTTAGGGGTGAAAAAATGTTTAAAAAAAAGAAAGATAAGAAAGAAAAGATAGAAAATATAGAAGAGATATCTGTACCAGAAGATAGTAATGTAAAAGAAATTATTGTTGAAAGAAGAGTAGGGTTTAATTTTTCTGAGGTAATTATTATTATGATAATTGCTATTATGTTTGGATTTCTTTTAGGTAATATAGTTAATTTTGTGGTGTTTGATAAAAGTAGTGAGGATGATGAGTTAAAAGAACTTGTTAGTACTTATGATAATATTATTAATAACTATTATGAAGATGTTGATAAAGAAGAACTTATTGATGCAGGTATTCAAGGGATGATTAATTATCTTGATGATCCTTATGCGACATATTTTAGTGGACAAGCTTCTGATGACTTTAATGAAGAGTTAGCAGGTACTTATGAAGGTATTGGAGTAGAGGTAATGATGCAAGATAATATCATTAGTGTTTCTAAAGTATTTGATGGTAGTTCTGCTAAAAAAGAAGGATTAGAGGTAGGAGATATTATTTTAAAAGTAAATGATACTGATGTTAGTGGTAAAACCTTGAGTGAGGTTGTAGAGATGATATCAGGAGAAGATAGTAGTAAGAATGTTAAACTTACGATTAGAAGAGGGGAACAGGAATTAGAATTTAATGTTTCTAAAGGAACAATTGATATGCCTGTTGTTACTAGTGAGATATTTACTAGTAATAATAAAAAAATAGGATATTTAAAGATAGATATATTTTCTTTAAATTCTTATGAACAGTTTAATAGTAAATTAAAAGAACTTGAAAAAGAAGGGATTGAAGGATTAGTTATTGATGTAAGAGATAATCCAGGAGGATATTTATCACAAGTTAAAGATATATTATGTTTGTTTTTAGATAAAAAACAGATTCTTTATCAATTAGAAACTAAAACAGATAAAGAGGTAGTATATGGTACTAGTAAGAGTGTAGATAGAGATTATCCTGTTAGTGTAATTATAAATGATGATAGTGCTTCGGCTTCAGAGATACTTGCTAGTGCTTTTAAAGAAAGTTATGGTTCAAGAATAGTGGGTATTAACTCATATGGAAAAGGGACAGTACAAGCAGCTAGTGATTTAAATAGTGGGGATACAATTAAATATACTGTACAAAAATGGTTAACTCCAGATGGTAATTGGGTAAATGATATTGGGGTTGTTCCTACTGATAGAGTAGAGACTGTATTGCATGATGGGGAAACATTAACTTATGATAATGATACAATGTTACAAACAGCTTTAAGTGTCGTTAGTGAGTAAAAATAAAAAAGTTAGTGTAATAGAGTTAAGTTGTGTTATAATTTAGATAGAGTATAAGTTGATAAGAAAAGCGATATCCTAAAATAAGGGAGTTGAAGCCATGAAAAAATTATTTTTTGAAACGAGTTTTAGTAAAATTTATATGATAGGTATAGCAGTATTAACATTATTAATAGTTGGAGGATATTTTTCTTATGCGATGTTTACAGTATCTAAAGAAAAGAGTAATGCTATTAGTATTGTAACGGGTAATTTAAGTTATACTTTAAATGTTGATGGGGCTAGTGGAAATACACTTAGTGTTAATAGTGGAGAGACTAAAGAGTTTACAGTTACTCTAAGTAATCCTAATAGTAGAGTAGCAAGATTTAATTTCTATTATGTAGGAGCATTACCTGATGGAGTAAGTGCTGGATATGTAACAGGAGATGGATTAAGTACACCACCTGCAGCGACAGGAGTTAATTTGGAAGCAGATGGTAGTGTTGGAGCTAGTAATGTTTATAAGATAAGAGTAACTAATAACTCTGGTAGTAATGCAACAGTTACATTAGGAGTACAAGTGGGGCTAGATTATAATGATTTAAGTTTGCCTAGTAATGGGCATTTGTTTGAAGAAATGAGTGATTCAACTGTAGCAGAGGTGTTGTTAGCAGGAGTAGGAGAAAATGGAGCAATAAATACGACAGATCCAGATCAAACATTTATAACAGGAACAGATCCAAATAACTATATTTGGTATAGTGGAAAGTTATGGAGAGCTGTATCAATAGATATTAGTGATAATAGTGTAAAGCTAGTAAGTCAGAATAATATTTCAACTCTTAGTTATAATCAAGATGGTGATGGTACATTTGTTGGAAGTTATATTGAAATGTGGTTAAATGATACTACAGAATCAGGTTTTCTTGCCAATCTTCGCTCACCTGAAAAATTTCTTAAAATGGATAGTAAGTGGTTTTCTAAAAGAGAAACTGGTGTTGTACCATATCCTGATTCTGTTAGCATAAATCCAGTAGGTTTATTAACAGCATATGAGTATACAAAAGGATGTAATGGTAATTATAGTTCCACATGTTATTTAAATAATGGTTTGTATTCTTGGATTTTAAGTGAAAATGGTCTTACAAATTCTGGGGTTTCTTCATTTGCTTTAAATGTTACTTTAGGTAATGATGTTTATGCATTGGGAGTAAGGCCAGCGGTAAATTTAAAATCTACAATTACTATAAGTTCAGGTGCTGGTACAAGTGATGATCCATATAGACTTGAAGGTGATAATGATACAAATTTGGTTGGCACTTATCTTAATACGCGATATAGTGGTGAATATGTTCAATTTGGAGTTGGGGAAAATAATTTATACCGTATCGTAAGTCATGAAGATAGTGGTACAAAAATAACTTCTGATGTTCCTTTGAAAAATAATGGTGTTGATTTACTTATGAAATTTGGTGATACATCAGAATTTTTTTTCAATTCATATGGTATTTCAAATACTATTCATGATTTCTTAAATTATACTTTTTATAAAAATAGCACTCTTTATTTATCAGATGATCAGAAAAATATGGTAAAACCAACAAGGCTTTATGTTGGTACAGTTGGTATGAATGGAAACTATTTGTTAGCTAAGTATAAAGATACAAGTATGTCTACTGAGGTATATTTAGGTGATTTTAATGTTGGTTTGTTGAGAGTAGGAGAATTAATGGCTGGACAAAATACTATTAATGATAGTTTTTGGCTTATAACTCCATATCAAACTAACGAGCTTTGGGTTTATTTAGATTACATGGGTTTTTTGTCTAATTCACAATCAGCAAATTACCAGCACAAAGTCAAACCAACTTTAACTTTAAAAGATAACGTTATTATAACAGATGGAGTTGGGACTAAATCTGATCCATTCGTCCTAACTTTGGATAGTTAGATGTCATCAGTCTAGGAAATGTATTACCAAGACTGATGATTGAATTAATGAGGTTATAATTGGGGTTAATAAATTATAGTAACAAGTTACAATAGCTTAGATACACTCTGTTGATTCTATTATACAATAACAGTACTAAGATAAAATGATTGACATAGTATTTATCTTAGTACTTTTTATATTGACTAGTTTTAGAGTATAGAAAAAAAGTACTTGCTAAAGTGATAACTTTATGATAACTTGTAGGTAGGGACTACTTTAAAACAGAATAAAGAACAGGGAAGTGTTATTAGTTAGATATTTATAATTTGGTGGTGTTTAAATTCAAGGGGCGATGAATTTAGGTTTCAGGCTCTTTTTGTTTTCTTAAAATTTGTTAAAAAGTATAGATTTAGAAAATTGGTTATAAGTTGTTAAATCAATATTAAATTTTCCTTAAGGGAATATTTAAAATTCAGAAATAAAGTTAGATGAATTTAAAGAATTGGTCATTTGAGTAATAATTTTTCTTCTGATATAAGTGTATCAGAGGGGTGTTGTATTTTTCCTTGACAATTAAAAAAGCAACATCAAAAAATATTAAATGACTTAGCTAGAAATAATGAAATATTGCCTGCTATATCAGATCCGATATTTAAAGCGATTATTAATAGATGTCCTAAATATAGAGCAGACTTAGTATCAAGAATTACAGGGATACCAAAAGAGGTGATACTTAATACTTATGTTGAGAAGAATAGTGAATATGTTATAGATAATGCTTTAGAGAGAAAGAAAACCTCTGACGTAGTATTTGGTATAATTAATTCAATAGTTAATATTGAATTAAATGGCGGGTATTATGATGGACTTATTGAAAGAAATATTGCATATAGAGATAAGATTCAAATAGACTTAGTAACAAAAAACCAAGATTATAAGAAGATTCCTAAGGTCATACAGATAAATATAAATAGATTTGGACATTTTAAAAGTAAAGAAGAAATTTTAGAGTTTAAATCAAGAGATAAACTTGGAATAGTAGAGACAGATAAATTTATTAATTATCATCTAAATCTTAAAAGAATTGAAAGAAAATATGAATCTGGTTTAACTTTAAATAAGTTAGAAAAAGAGTTGCTGATATTAACATTAAAAAGTGTTGAAGAAATAAATAAACTTAGTGAAGGAGATGAGGAGTTAATGGAGGTAGCAAGAAACTTAAAAGATATAACATATGATATTAATACAGTTGGTTTGTATTATGAGGATGAAGAAAGAAAAAGAGTAGAGAATACCAAGATAAGATATCATGAGGAATTAGCTTTGAAAAAAGAACTTGAACAAGGAAAGTTAGAGACAGCTTAAAATCTAATTGCTATGAAATTACCTTTAAAAGATGTTGTTAAAGCGACAGGTTTAAGTGAAAAGCAAGTTAGAAAATTATGTTAATGTGTCATTACTACATTATAGGGCTTTAGGCTCTTTTTCTTTTTTAAATAATTAGCACTCTCTATTGACAAGTGCTAATTTATGTTATATAATATGCTTGTGTATGAAAGGAGAGATGTATATGTATCAAAATCCTAATGAAGAAAATGAAAATGTATTAGAGAAATATGGTCGTAATATAAATGAAGCGGTTAAAGCTGGAAAGATTGATCCAGTTATTGGTCGCGATGAAGAGATTCGTAGTATAACTAGGGTTTTATCACGTAAGACGAAAAATAACCCAGTATTAATTGGAGAACCTGGTGTTGGTAAAACAGCAATTGTTGAAGGTCTTGCTCTTAGAATAGAGAGAGGTGACGTTCCTACTAGTCTTAAAAATAAAACTATTTGGGAGTTAGATATGGCTAGTTTAGTAGCTGGAGCTAAATACCGTGGTGAATTTGAAGAGAGACTTAAAAAAGTATTAAATGAAATTAAAAAGAGTGAAGGCTCTATTATTATGTTTATTGATGAGATTCATATGATTGTTGGTACTGGTAATACAGAAGGGGCAATGGATACATCTAATATCCTTAAACCTATGCTTGCTAGAGGAGAAATTCATGTAATAGGAGCGACTACTTTAAATGAATATCGTAAATATATAGAGAAAGATGGAGCGTTAGAGAGACGTTTTCAAAAGATATTGGTAAAAGAACCTAGTGTGGAAGATACAATTACAATATTACGTGGTTTGAAAGAACGTTTTGAAATTCATCATGGTGTTACTATTCATGATAATGCTTTAGTAGCAGCGGCAACCTTGTCAAATAGATATATTACTGATAGATATTTACCTGATAAAGCGATAGATTTAGTAGATGAAGCTTGTGCAACGATTAGAGTACAGATGGATTCTGTTCCTAATGCTCTTGATTCATTAACGCGGAAGATTATGAGACTTGAGATTGAAAGACAGGCGATAAAGAAAGAAAAAGATCAATTGTCTTTAAAACGAAAAGAGGAAATAGATCAAGAACTTGGAAAATTAAAAGCCAAGGAGAGAGAATATAAAGAGGCTTGGGAAGAAGAGAAGAGTCTTAATGATAAGATTAATGCTAAGAAGAAAGAGATCGAGAAAGCTCGCTTCGAGTTAGAACAAGCTGAAAATAAATATGATTTAGAAAAGGCAGCTAAACTACAACATGGGACAATTCCAAGACTAGAGAAGGAATTAGAAGAGTTAAAAGCTAATGATAAGATGCAACTTTTAAGTGATAATGTTACTGAAGAAGATATTGCTGGTATTATTTCTAAATGGACTAATATACCGCTTAGTAAATTAGTTAGTAGTGAGAAAGAGAAACTTTTGAATCTTGAAAATAGTATGAAAGCAAGAGTTATGGGACAAGATGAAGCTTTGCATTTAGTTAGTGAAGCGATTATTAAGTCACGTAGTGGAATAAAAGATCCTAATAGACCAATTGGTTCATTCATTTTCTTAGGACCAACAGGAGTTGGTAAAACTGAGGTTGCAAGAACACTTGCTTATGAACTATTTGATGATGAAAGACATATGGTTAGAATTGATATGAGTGAATATATGGAGAAATTTAGTGTGTCTCGTTTAATTGGTTCACCTCCAGGATATGTTGGATACGAAGAAGGTGGACAATTAACAGAAGCGGTTAGACGTAATCCATATAGTATTGTCTTATTTGATGAGATAGAGAAAGCTCATCCTGAGGTTTTAAACTTGTTATTACAAATACTTGATGATGGTAGAATTACTGATTCAAATGGGAGAACAGTCGATTTTAAAAATACAATTATAATTATGACCTCTAATCTTGGTAGTGAATATATTTTAGATGGTGATACAAGTAAAGTAATGGATGAGGTTAGAAATCATTTTAGACCAGAGTTTATTAATCGTGTTGATGAGATTATTGTCTTTAAACCTCTTACGAAAGATGTTATTTATCAAATATTAGATAAGATCATTTCTGATATTGAAAAACGTCTATCTATGAATGATATTCATATTAAATTAACAGATAAAGTGAAAGATTATTTAGTTGAGGCAGGATATGATGTTAATTATGGAGCTAGACCTTTAAAACGTGAGGTTAGTAAGACGGTTGAAAGTATTCTTGCTCATGAGTTAATTAAAGGCAATGTTAAGTATGGAGAAACTGTTACTTTTGATGTTGTTGATAACGAATTAAAATTGGTTAAATAAAAAAGAGATGACTTTACCATTAAGTGAGGTCATCTTTTTCAATTTCTGATATTATAACTAATTGTTTATCATTAGATTTTTTACTACATGTTGTTAAAATTAATCTTTTTTGATCACTTTTCTTTATTTCAATATTACCATCTTTGGGTTGTTCTTCAATACTTGTAATTTTGTAAAGAAGATTAGTATTTTTATAGGTTAAATTGATAGTATCATTTAAAGTAAGTTCATCTAAATCATTAAAATAAGCGATATCACCTGGTCCTGAATGGGCTGCTAAAACAATTAATTTTTCGGTATCAGTTAAAATGGTAACATTTTCTTCCACATTATTGTGGGGATTAGTAAGAGAATAAATATCTCTTTTAAGATTTATTTTGGGTATTTGTAGAGTAGCAATAACATCGCTTTTAGCAATGCTATTATCTAAATAATTGATATTACTATTTTCTATTTTAGCTGTTTTTACAGTGTTTTCTTTATTTTCACTTGTATAGATTAAAAGGCAACTACCTAGATATATTGTTAAGAGGAGAAAGCTAATTAAACTTTTTCTTAACAAAATAAGTAGGTAAAAGAATTAGGTTTAGTAATTGATAGTTGCTTTTAGTACTGGTATTAGGTACTTCGATGGAGATGATTTCTTCTTCTTTTTCTTCTTCATAATCGTTAATTATATAGTAATATTCTTCCTTAGTATCATCAATAAAAACATTAAATGGTTCTACTTTTGTATAACCATCAGTAGTATTTTTTTGAACTATTTTATAATGACCATAGGGAAGAGTTATTTTGGCTATTCCATCTTCATCAGTTGTTATTTCTTCTACTAAGTTGTTATTGCTATCATATATTTCAAAAGTGATATTAGATTCTTCTTCCATAGTTATACCGTCACCATAATATTTTTGAATTACAAGTTCATTTTCAATAACTTTATTTTTTATAAGTAGTTCTACTTTGGTATTATCAGGAGTAAATTCTATTTTATATGTTTCGTTATCTTGGAGATAGCCAACTCCTGCTTCTTTCTCCTTGATGTAGTAGATACCATAATCTAGGTTGTAATCATTACTGGTGATATTTATTTCCATGTTTTCATCTAAAGATAAATCTGTGATTTTCTCCATCTTGTCGTTATAAAGAGTAAAGACAGTATCTTTTAGGGAAGCTTCACCAGTACTTTCGTTACTTAAAGAGTCAGCATCTACCTTTTTAATATTTAGTTCTAGCTCGTTAAAACAAAATTTAACATGAGCATAGGTGTTGTTAGGATTTCCTACAGTTGCTAGTTGTTGATTGTTAGGATTGTAATAGAAGAGAATAGGGCTACTATAACTGTAGTTTTTAAAAAATTCTATTTCATAACAGCCTTTCTCATTGTTAGTGGTCGTAATCTTATTACCTTCTTTTATAATACCTTGTGGGGTAGAAAAGTTTCCTAATTGATTGTTAGTATCTTCTATGGTAATTGGTTTACCAGCAATACCATAAAAGGTTTGATTATTAAAACTTGGTACTTTGTAACTACCTTCTATAAGGCTATTAATAGTGGCAATTTCATCATCGTAAGCATTAATTCTGTTACCATTTAAAGTGTCTGTAAAATAAAATTCACTATCGGGTTCTACCGTTTGCCAAATCATTAGTTGGGTAACAGCATACCATTTTAAATTATAGCCATTACTGGGATAACCATAACCAAAACCAATAATTTCAATTAATCTTTTTTGTTGTTCTTCAGTTAAAGTAGGTAAAGTAGAAACACTTTCATACGTGTTATCACTTGGGTTGAAGGTAACAAAAGGTTGTAAGCAGTAAGCAAGACGTCCATCACTGGTTCTTCTATAGACTCTGGCTTTTTGATAATACTTAATATTAGTCTTTTTATCATATCTAACCATATAAATATTATCAATATACTCAGCTTCATAAAAAGAAGCAGTACTGGCATTAACTGTAGTTATACTGGTTAAAATAGTAATAATACCTGTTAAGAATAATAATATTTTTTTCATTTTTCTTCCTCCTTTTTCTTAACGGCTCCTACTTTAACAGACGTTTATAAAAAAGACAAATCGGGAAAATTGAAAATTCAGGATGATTTTGGGAGCAATTTTTAATATTTAGAGAGGGAATTTTAAAAATTGAATGAGAGAATGAGGGGGAAAATTAAAAATTCAAGAAAAATATTTACTTTTGAAAATTTATATCATATACTATATATGAACATGTATTCATATAAGGAGAATAGAGATGGAAGAAAAATATATTTTAGAACTTACTAATTTCTATAAAGTCTTTGCGGATAGTAATAGACTGAGAATCTTGTTTCTATTAAGTGAAAATAAATATAGAGTTAGTGAGATTACTAAACGTTTAGAGATTAGTCAATCAGCAGTATCACATCAGTTACAACTTTTAAGACAATTAAACTTGGTTAAAGTAGAAAGAGTTGGGAAAGAAATATATTATAGTATAAGTGATCATCATATCAATATAATACTAGATTATGGACTTATCCATATAAAGGAGAAGAATAATGAATAAGAAATGGCAATTAATTAGTGGAATTATTATCTTTATTATCGCTTTTTTACTTAAAAGTTTACCGCTTTATATAATCAGTTACTTGGTACTTGGCTATGATATATTTATTAAAGCTTTTAATAATATTAAAAAGAAAGAGTTCTTTGATGAAAATACATTGATGATTATTGCAACAGTTGGAGCTTTTATAATTAATGAAAATATGGAAGCGGTTTTAGTTATTATGCTTTATCAAATAGGAGAGACATTATCTGATTATGCGTTAGATAATTCAAAGATGAAAATAGCAGCATTAATGGATTTAAGAGGAGATTTTGCTAGATTAATAAAAGATGATAGAGAGAAGAAAGTTAGTCCTAATAAAGTTAGAATTGGCGATATCATTTTGGTTAAACCTGGAGAGGTTGTACCTTTAGATGGGATTAGTTTAGATGATGATATTAGTCTTGATACTAAGAGTTTGACAGGAGAAGCTAGACCTTTGATTGTTAAAACTAATGATGAGGTGCTTAGTGGGAGTATTGTAGTAAGTAAACCCTTAAGAGTTAAAGTTACAAAAGATGGAGATAACTCTACAGTTAGTAAGATTGTAAAATTTATGAAGAATGCGGAAGAAAATAAAACAAAAACAGAGAGT
Source organism: uncultured Bacilli bacterium (assembly GCA_944331915.1). Taxonomy (GTDB): domain Bacteria; phylum Bacillota_I; class Bacilli_A; order RF39; family UBA660; genus Onthousia. Next base: position 27,866 of record CALVIR010000005.1, read on the forward strand.
TTTATTACAAGATTTTCTCATATATATACACCTGTTGTCTGTTTGTTAGCATTATTAATCTTTTTGATACCAACCATGTTAGGTTATAACTATGTTGATTTTCTATATAAAGCTTTAATCTTCTTAGTTATATCTTGTCCTTGTGCGTTAGTTATATCAGTACCTTTAAGTTTCTTTTCAGGAATTGGAAGATGTAGTAAGGAAGGAATACTTGTTAAGAGTACAACGGTTTTAGAGAAAGCTAGTAAGATAAGTAAAATATATTATGATAAGACAGGGACATTAACAACAGGAGAATTTAAAGTTGCTTCTATTGTTCCTAGTAAAGGAGTTAGTATATCCTTGTTAAAAGAATTAGTGACAGCGGGAGAGCTTTATTCTAATCATCCTTTGAGTAAGATCTTGTCATTTAAGGAGGCAAAAGTTAAGAAAAGTGAGGTAACAGACTTTGAAGAAATAGCAGGAACGGGGGTTAAATGTAAATATAAAAAGAAAGAATTAGTAGTTGGTAGAGGTGTTAATAATAATGTTTCAGAATTAGGAACCATTGTTTCTGTTACTTATGACCATAAAGAGATGGGATATATTGTTATTAGTGACAACTTAAAAGAGAGTAGTAAAGAAGCATTAGATAAATTAAATGGTTTGGGAATAGAACAGACAATGTTAACAGGTGATAGAGAAAAGTATGCGATGAAGATTGCTAAAGACTTAAATATTAATTATAAAGCTTCTTTGTTACCAGTTGATAAAGCAGAGATAGTAAAAAAATCTTTAACAGATAGGGATGTAGTAGCTTTTGTAGGTGATGGTATTAATGATGCACCAGCTTTAGTTACTAGTGATATAGGTATTTCAATGGGGGGAATTGGTAGTGATATGGCAATGGAAGCTAGTGATGTAATACTTATGCATGATGACTTAAGAGGTATTAATAAATTTATTAGAATTAGTAAATATACTAATATTAAAATAAGACAGAATATTGTTTTTGCACTTACTTTTAAAATCCTTATTCTATTACTAGGACTTATTATAGATTTACCTATTTACTTAGCTATTTTTGCAGATGTGGGAGTAATGTTATTAACAATATTAAACAGTTTATTAATCTTTAAAAAGAACTTTAATTAGAGTATTTAAATTTACTCTTTTTTTCTTTATAATAATAATGGTGATAAAGATGAGAAAACTAATTGTAATTGAAGGGGTAAGTGATGGAATAGGGAAAAGTACACAAGTAAAAGAACTTTATGATAAACTTGTGAAGGATGGATATAATGTTACTTATCATCATTTTCCTAGTTATAAAGAAGAGGGAGCGACTTTAGTAGAAGCGTACTTAAAAGGAGAATTAGGTGAAAGAGAAGAGATTGGTCCTTATGCTGTTAGTAGTTTTTTTGCAATGGATAGATTCTATACTTTTAATAAAGATTTAAAAGATAAAGAGGGGATAATACTACTTGATCGTTATACAAGTTCTAACTTAATATATCAAGGGGCATTACTTAAAGGTGAGGAGAAGAATGAGTTTTTCCGTTATATATGTGATTATGAATATAATAAACTAGGACTTAAAGAACCTGATTTAGTTATATTCTTGAAAGTAGATAAAGAAAAGGCTTTAGAGCTTTTAGAGAAGAGAAACGATAATGATAAAGATATAAATGAACAAGATTTAGAGTATTTAGATAAAGTTTATGATAATAGTTTAGTGGTTGCTAATAAATATAATTTCAAGATAATTGAGTGTTGTAGTGAGGGTAAATTACGCAGTATAGAAGATATTAGTGAAGAGATTTATGAGGTTGTAAAAAAATATTTGAACAAATAAAAACATGTGCTATAATACTTTTTACAGAAAGAAGGTATTAGAATGAATAGTATAAAAGATTATATTAGATATTTAAAAACAGCGAAAATTTATTATGAATTAGAGGATGATAAATTAAGAAAGCTTACTCCATTTAATTTTATGTTTAAACGAAATAAGGTGTTTGAAAAAGGGTATGCAGATAACTATTATAAAGTTAAGAAAAATGTTAAGTATGTTCACTTTTATATGACAGAGATGAATGGAGAAATTAAAGCTTCTGATAATACAAATGTGATGATTAGTGAGAGAATATCATCCCTTAATTTATTTGATAAGATTGTAATAAGGGATGGTGGCGTTCTTAATGTTGCAATTTATGATAAAGACTTTTCTCATTTATTTGGGATGCAAGTAGTAAACCCAAGTAATGTAAGATTATCAGGTAGCCGCTTTAAAGTTATTGGTGATGAGGTTGAATTACGTGGTGAGGTAAGAGGTGTGCGAGATTTAGTAGTCAAAGGTAAATCTTTAGAGATTAAAGATGCTGACATTAATATTCGTAAAGCAGAAATTAATTGTGAAAATAATACTCTTACTAATGTAAATGGAAATATTGATACATTATTATTTTCAGAAGGTAAAAAGATTGAATTTAAGGATACAGAGATTTTTAGTGATAAAGGAAAATTTGAAGAATGTAATCCACCTAAGTTTGATAAATCTTTATGGTTAGTTTCATCAAAAATGATATATAATGATGTTGCTTATGGAGATAAAACTAAGGGAACAGTTGTTGATTCTACAACAAACTTTAATCAAGATAGTGTAGAAATGGCTAGAGCAAGACTTAGTTATTCTTTGAGTAAACTTAATGAAAAAGTGGAAGAAATAGAAAAGAAAGAAACTAAACCTTTATATAAAGCTATTGATGAGAGAAAAGAAGAACTAGCTAAATGGTATGCTGAACAATGTATAACCCTTGAAGATGGACGAGTTGCAGTAAGAACTAATTTTGAAAAACAAAAAGTTAAAACATTGATAAAGAAAGAAGACTAATAACTTTAATATTGGTCTTTTTTAGACTAGTTTTTTTCTTTAGTTTAACATATAATAGAGATAGTTTGGAGGTGTTTATATGACTGATATAGAGATTGCTAATAAGGTAAAACTTGATAATATTAAAGATATAGCTTTAAAGTTATCTTTAGGAGAAGAAGATATTGAATGTTATGGTAGTTATAAAGCGAAGATTAAGAAAGAAAAGGGTAGTAAGAAAGGAAAAGTAATACTAGTTACAGCAGTTAATCCTACTCCTTATGGAGAAGGTAAGACAACTGTTAGTATTGGGTTAGCAGATTCTTTAAATAAACTTGGAGAGAATGTTTGTTTAGCTTTAAGAGAACCATCACTAGGTCCTGTTTTTGGAATGAAAGGAGGAGCGACGGGAGGAGGTTATAGTCAGATTGCCCCAATGACAGATATTAATTTGCATTTTACAGGGGATTTTCATGCGATAACTAGTGCTAATAACTTAATAAGTGCAGCTATTTATAATCATATTGAACAAGGTAATTCGTTAGATATAAAAAAAATAACTTTTAAAAGATGTCTTGATGTTAATGATAGGACACTTAGAAATATAACTTTTAAATGTGCAGGAGTTGAATATACGGATAGTTTTAATATTACGGCTGCTAGTGAGATTATGGCTTTATTTTGTTTAGCGACTGATATTGATGATTTAAAAAAGAGACTTGCTAATATTATCGTTGGTTTTAACAGTCAAGATAAACCTATTTATGTTCGTGATTTAAAACTTGAAGGAGCTTTAACGGTGTTACTCAAAGATGCTTTTAGGCCTAATTTGGTCCAAACACTTGAGAAAACTCCAGCGATTGTTCATGGTGGCCCTTTTGCTAATATTGCTCATGGTTGTAGTAGTATTGCTTCTTTGAAGCTTGCTTTAAGTTTAAGTGATTATGTTATTACAGAAGCAGGATTTGGATCAGATTTAGGGGCAGAAAAATTTTTAGATATTGTTTGTCCTACTGCTAATATTACTCCAGCTGCTATCGTGTTAGTTGTTACTATTAGAGCTTTAAAATATAATGGTGATAATTCTTTAGAAAAGGGAATTTGTAATCTTGATGCTCATATTGATCATTTAAAAAATTATCAAGTGCCTCTTGTTCTTTGCCTTAATAAGTTTAGTTATGATAGCGAGGAAGATATTAATTTTGTTCTTAATTATGTTAAAGCTAAGGACTTAGATATAGAGGTGAGTAATGCTTATAGTGAAGGAGGGGCTGGTGCGACAGATTTAGCGAAAACGGTAATTAAAGCAAGTAATGATGATAATAACTTTAAACCTTTAGTAAATAATCAAATGACACTTGAAGAGAAGCTTGCGAGGTTAGCAGCAGTGATTTATCATGCTGATAAAGTAGAATATAGTGAAGAAGCAAAGAAAAAAATAGAGTTACTAAAAGAAATAGGCCTATATTATCTTCCAATTTGTGTTGCAAAGACACAATATTCAATATCAGACGATGCTAAGAAACTTGGATATCCAAAACATAATAATTTATACGTTAGAGATATTGTTATTAATAATGGAGCAGGCTTTATAACAGTATTATTAGGAAAAATATTAACAATGCCAGGATTACCTAAGAATCCTAACTATGAAAAAATAGACTTAGTTAACGGAGAGATAAGGGGAATATTTTAATGAATAATATAAGTATAGAAGAAAAAATTACAGTGTTGGAACAGTTATATGTTAAAGAAAAAGATGAAAATAAAAAATTATTAATTTTGTATCAGATACAAAAATATCAGGAGTTAATAGATGTTAGAAATAAATTACAAAGAGAATTTAATAGATAGTTTTAATACTTACTTTAATAATAGTATATGTAAGTGTTGTGGCGGAACATATGATTATAAAACGTTTAACTGTAGATACTGTGGAGATTTTAATGAAAAGTTAAAAACTAGTTATGAAAACATAGATTCCTTGCTTTCAAAATTAACAAAAGATAATTTAGATAAGGAATTATATCTTTATTTATATAAAGCTTTTAGTATAAACAAAGATTTGAAAAAAGAATTTGCTCAATTTGATGTAGATATAGAGGTTAATAAGATAATAAATGAATTACAGGAATGTTCTTCTTATAACAAGGAAGATGTAAAGCTTATAGATTTTATATTTAGTGATGATTTTTTTTTAGAAAAAGATATAATATTAAGAGATTTAATACTTAGAAATGTCATTTTAAGAAAAAATACTCTTAGTAAAGAAATAATAGAAAAAGTAGTTAGTCATTTAGTTCTTTCTAGTACTAGAACGATAAGTAAAAATAGTAAATTTTTTATTTCTGATTTAGGAGAGGAAATTTCTGGTTCGGCTTTTTATTATAATATTTGCTTAGATAGAAAAGAAATGGATAGTTTTTATGACAAAGGAGATATTCAGATTTTTTTTACTCTATTTCATGAAATGAGTCATATCTATAGAACTTATTTAGAATCTAAAGGTATAGTTAATAGTGTTTATGATCTTTTAGCACTAAAAGAAAGATTGTTAAGTAAGTATAGTTTAGATATATATTTAAATGATAATAATTATGTCAAAAATCTTCATGAAATTGAAGCTAATGTTAATTCGTATTATCTAGCTGTTAATTATTTAAAAAGCTTAGGTTTAGAAATTGATAATGAATATGCTCTAAACCTTTCCTCAGTTGTTAATAATGATTTAACTAATATTAGTGATCCTTTCAGAGAAATAGATGGAGAATTAGTTAATATTAATGACTTATTTAAAGAATTCATTGAGGATAGAAAGGACTTACTTGATAAGTATCCACAGTTACATTATGAATTTAAAGAGGAAGATGGAAGAGTTGTATCTAAAAGTAAAATGGAGTTAGTTGATGATTACTTATTATGTAATGATAATAATTTAGAGGAGTTATATCTTTGTCTAATTGATAATGCTGCTAAAAGTGAAAAAAAGATAGAAGAAAATAAGAGAAGAGAGGTGTGATATATGTTAAGAATTTATAATACAGATATTAATACAAATACATTTAGTAAGATAGATACTTATGAACTTGGGAGTTGGATTAATTTAACAAATCCAACCGAGGCAGAACTTGATGAGGTAGCGAATGCTTTAAATATTAAGAAAAGTTTTATTGAAAGTATTCTAGATGATGATGAGAAACCCCGTATAGATGAAGAAGAGGGAGCGAAGATGTTACTTTTAGATGTTCCAGTTTATGAAAAGAAAAATGGAATGGAAGCGATTGTAACCCATCCTTTAGGTATCATTGTAGTACGTAATGACTATATTGTGACAGTTGGTTTACAAAAATATGATATTATTAAAGACTTTACTAATGGTAAGGTTAAAGAGTTTTATACTTATAAAAAAAGTAGATTTATTATTCAACTTATATATAGAATTGCTTTATTATATTTAAAAACTCTAAGAGAGATTGATAATAAGATTGAATTAGCAGAGTCACAAATACTTAATGCAACTAAGAATCAGGAATTACTTAATCTTTTGGCTTTAGAGAATAGTTTGACTTATATAATTACAGCTTTAAAATCTAATGGAGTAGTACTTGATAAGATTTTAAAAGGTAATGTAATTGATTTATATGATGAAGATGAAGATTTACTTGAAGATGCGATTATTGAGAATAATCAGGCGATTGAGATGGCTGACTTATATAGAGGAATACTTAGTAGTACAACAGATACAGTAGCGACTATTATTTCTAATAATCTAAATACAATTATGAAATTTTTAGCAGGTATTACAATTGTTTTTTCAATTCCAACAATGGTAGCTTCATTTATGGGGATGAATGTTAGTTTTGGTGATTTTGCTAAGAATCCGTTTGCTTTTCTTTTCTTAGTTTTAATTGCCTTACTGTTATCTATCTTAGTAGCTTTAATTTTAAAAAAGAAAAATATGTTATAAAAAAAGACTTCCTTAGGAGGTCTTAATTTGTTGGAGTTGTTTGTTCTGTAGTAATATCAGGTGTTGTTTCAAGGGAAGGATCTGTTGATGTAGGTTCTTCTTCTTTTATTCCAGTTGACAATGTTGGTTGATCTTCCGTGATAATGACATTACCTGTATAAATACTATTATTATAAGTTATAGTATATTGATAAGTTCCTGGTAAATTGACATTAACATTGCTTAAGTCTAATGTCATAGTAGCTTTAACCTCATCTGTTAAAGGTTCAACAACATAGTTTGTAAGGTCAGTAGTTAAAGCAGTTCCTAGTTTAATATTTAGTGTTTTTAAGGTAATTGTTGGCATAGTATTAGTAGGTTCTTCTTCTTTAGCTTTAACGATAACTAAACCTTGGTAAGTCTTTTCATTATAACTGATTGTATAAGTATAAGTTCCTATTTCGGTAACGTTAACACTACTAGTATCTAGTTTTAAGTTAGCTAAAACCTCATTACTTACAGCAACATCTAAATAATCTACTATTTTAACACTTAATGGAGTATTAACCTCAATAGTTAGATTTTTTAATTTTAATTCTACATCATCTATGTTACTTACTTGTTTTTGTTCAACTACGACAAGGATTTTCTCTTCAACATTATTACTTTCTAAAGAAGAGTACATTATTCCTGATGCAATACATAATATGCCTAGTAAAGTAAATGAAACAATAACAATTATTCTTACATTTTTGGTCACTTTTACCACCCTCTACTTTATAAACATTATAATCTAAAATATAGCTTTAGACAAGAAAAAAGTCTAAGACTTTACACTTTAGACTTTATTCATGCTCATTTTTAAATTGTTGGTACCAATCGTCAGCTTTAGTTTTTACTTTTTCTTTGGTATTTTCCCATCCTTCTTTGATGGTTGTTTTAGCATTATCTTTAAATTCTTTTACGGCATTATAATTTTCTTCCCCAATATATTCTTTAATCTTATCTAAGACGAAATAGTATTTTTCACTTGTGAAATCTTTAACTAATTGCCATTTTTCACCTAGATTTTCTTTATAATCTGGGGCGATGTTCATAATCCAACCATCAATAATACAAAGATTATCATAGGTTTCTTTTTTCGCTTCATCAGTTAATTCATCAAAGGTAACATTTTTATATTCGGCATCATAAAAGATAAAGTCAACAGCTGTGATAAAGAATTCTGTTCCTTTTTCTTTAGCTTTTTCAAAATCATCTTTACTAATTAAAGTACTAATTTCTTCTTTTTCAGTTGTAAAGTTATCAAAACTTTCTTCTTGATTAGTTGTGTTTTCTGATATGTCTGTTTCTATAGTAGGTTCTGTTTGTATTTCGGTTTGAGCTTCTGTTTCTATTTCCATACTTTCTTCAATCGATGTTTCTACTTTTTTTGTTTCTTCATTAGTACAAGCTGATGATATTAAGACTAAAGAGGTAGCGATGGGTAATAGTATTTTTCTGATGTTCAAATTCTTCATTATTATTCCCCCTTTCTGTTTACACATATAATACTACTTTTTCTCAATTTTGTCACCTTGATAAAGATCATTTTTAGCCATTAATTTGTCAATCTCATTCAAGACAGTAAATTTTTTGATCAACCAAGTTGGTTCAATAATGTTTTTAGGATCTGGATCTCCAGTTAGACGATGGATGACAATTTCGGGTCGTAAATATTCTAATTGTTTGACAACGATATTGACATATTCTTCTTTAGTTAAAATCTTAAATTTATTTTTTTCATAATACTTTGCTAAGGGAGTGTCTTTTAAAATATGTAACATGTGAATTTTAATACCATCAATATTTAAGGTGTTTAGATATTTTACGGTTTCTAACATCATATCTTCTGTTTCATAGGGAAGACCATTAATAATATGGACGACGACAGTGATATTTCTTTCTTTTAGTTTTTTAACCATCTCTTCAAAGCTTTTAAGAGTTGAGCAGCGATTTATGAGTTTACTTGTCTTGTCATGAATGGTTTGTAAACCTAGTTCAATAATAAGATAGGTCCTTTTGTTAATATCTGTCAAATAGTCAAGGCATTCATCAGTGATACTGTCACTTCTAGTAGCAATAGATAAACCAATGACGTCTTTTCTTGCAATAAATGGTTCAAAATAGCTTTTCAAGGTTTCCACTTTAGCATAAGTATTAGTATGAGCTTGAAAATAAGCGATAAACTTGGCGTTAGGCCACTTTTTCTGCATTAATTTTTTTCCTGTTTCAAATTGAGTTATTAAATCATCTTTGGGGTTACCAGCAAAATCTCCACTACCTAACTTGGAACAGTAAATACAGCCCCCAAAGCCAACTTTACCGTCAATATTAGGACAAGTAAAATTAGCGTTGAGACTGACTTTACAAATCTTTTCTTTAAATTTCTGTTGATAAAAATAAGTTAAGGTGTGATATCTTTTATTATCATTACTATATTTAAATTTATTTTCCATATGTTACTCCTAAAACTTGTAAATATTTAGCTAATTTATATTCCTTAGAGAATATTTTACTTAGTTTTCTTGGTTCTTTATTACTTTCTAAATGACTTAAGAAGAATAGTATTAGAGTCTTAGTATTTATTTTACTTGTTAAAGATTTTATATTTTTAATAGTTTTCTTATCTAAAGATTCTTCCTTTTCTATTTTTAAAGTGAGAGCTTTTATAAAACTCTTAAAACTATATATTTTACTTTCATCTAGTTTAAATATTTTACCAAGATGTTCAATAGAGGTTAAAAATTTCTTTTCACTATTATCAAATACTAGTTCTTTATTGTTAAGATAATACTTAGATAGAGTATTCTTTTTAAAAGTAAATCTGTTACCATCCAATTTTTTAAAAGCTTTTAAGGTGTCATTGTATCCAAATCTAATATTTTGTTTTGCGGTTTCTTCATCAAAGTTTAAGAAGAAAGAAATACTATTTTTTGGTTTAATGATGATACTATCTACTTGTTTAGATGATTTCTTTTTAAAACCAGGAGCTTTTAAATCAACAATTATTAAGAATTCCGCTCCTAATTCTATCGCTAATTCAACAGGAAGATTATCATAGTAGCCACCATCTATATATTTATTACCATCAATTTCTTTCATTTTAAAAGCGGGATAACAAGTTGCGGAAGCCATTAAATAGTCAACTAGTTTATTACTAGGAATATCTTCTTTGGTTAGAATTAAAGGCTTTCTAGTAGTAGCATTATAGGTAACAAGACCAAAGTCAATATTACTATTATAAAACTTTCTTTTATTGACACATTTTTCAATAATTGTTTCAATTTTCTTGATATCCATTCCTCCATTTTTTATAAAATTACTACTAAATAGTTTGACAATATCAATACTCTTATTTGATTTGGGAAGTTCATTAAAAAGATATTCTAGATTAATAGTCTTCCAGATTTCCTTCGCCTTAAAATATGATTTTTCACACATTAAGACACCATTTAATGCCCCAATAGATGTTCCTGTGACAATATCATATCTAATATGTAACTCTCTTAAGGCTTTCCATACTCCTAATTGATAACTCCCTTTAGCTCCACCACCTGATAAGACAATTGCTGTTTTCATATAAATCACCGTTTATAGTATACCATGAATTTAATTTATGGTATAATCAATATTAAGAATATGAGAAATCTTTTGTTGAGGTGATGTTTTTGACGAAAAAGAAAAAACTAAAATTAAAAAGTAGTGCTAAGAAACCGTTAATGATAATAGGATCTATTCTTTTAGTTGTAATAATTATTTTTACCTTTTATTCTTATAGAGTAGGAGAACTCAAAGGTTTAGGTTATAGTGATAAAGCAGCGAAGAGTATAATCTTCAAATTTAAGTATTCTTATGTTATGAGTATTGGAGAAAATAAAACTTTAAATGCGGCTTTTGAATCAAGTGACTATGATGCTGATAACCTTGATAATTATGCGAAGATTGATTATGAAGAACAGGAACATCTGATTAGTAATATTAATACTTTAATTGATAAAGGTTATAGCAATAATGAAATATCATTAATTGTTTTAAGGGGAGATGATGAGGCGGTTAGTGAGTTTGCAAAAAGAGATAAAGTTAAATATATAGAAGAGTTTTTATCAATAGATTATGCGAAACTTGCTAATTATGATCGTTATGTAGCATACCAAGAGCAAGAAAATGATGATGTAGAGACGACTGTATTATATGTAAATATGGATTTTGATAAAGAAGAATATGTAGATCCTTTAGTAATTGATGAGTTTGATGATTTAGTTTTAGTTAATAAACATAGACAGCTTAGTAGTGAGTATGTTCCAGATGATTTAGTTACTATTGATGAAGAGTATGTAAAAGCAGACGGTGAGATAGAAATAGAAAGAAATGTTGCTAAAGCATTTTATGATATGGCTGAAGCTGCTAGTGAAGATGGAATGGAGTTAATGGTTAGTTCTGGGTATAGAAGCTATGAAGATCAAGAAGAGATAACTAATACATATTTAGAGCTTTATGGACAAAACTATGTGGATAACTATGTAGCTAAACCTGGTTTTTCAGAACATCAAACAGCGATGAGCTTAGATATTGCTAGTAAATCAGTCAATACGTTTGTAGAAAGTGATGAGTATGGTTGGATGATGGATAATGCTTATAAGTATGGTTTTATATTAAGATATCCTAGAAGTAAAGAAGATATAACTGGGTATAAATGTGAAGCTTGGCATTATCGTTATGTAGGAAAAGAAATTGCAGAATATATTCATGATAATAATATTACTTATGATGAATACTATGTGATGTTTTTAGATAAGTAAAGTTGTTATAATACTAAAAATATGTTAATATATTTTTAACAAGATAAGAAAGAAGGTATGAAAATGAAGGGAATAAATATGATGGTATACCCTAAAGAATTGGTGTACCAAATTTATACTGACACCCGTTTACAAAAAGTTACTTGGGGGGCTTTAGACAATTAACTACTTTCTTTAATTATGGAATAAGAACAGGATAGGAGTATTCTGTTCTTTTGGTTGTGATGTAAAGTGGTTATATAACCAGCACATAAAATTTAAAAAATAGGTTAAACTATAATTGAGGTCAAATATACTGATATTTCGAAAGGATGTAAAAAATGAAAGAAAAGGAAAATAAGAAAAGAAAAAGAACAAAGATTTTGATTATTATCTCTTATGTAGTGCTATTTGCTATAATTATCGGATTGTCATATGCTTGGTTATATACAGTTATTTATGGCGAAAAAGATATGAATATAGTAGTAGGAGATATCGAACTTGTCTTAAATGAAACTAATGAAGGGATACAGTTAGTAAATACAATTCCAACTTATGATGATGAAGGTAAAGCAGGTGAACCATATACTTTTACATTAAAGAATAATAGCACTATTCCCTTATATTATACTTTAGGAGTTGTAGATGATGAGAAAGCGATAAGTGCATGTGAAACTGATAGTGGGGGAAGCTGTGAGTTATTAGATAGTAGAGATGTTAGATATGAATTAAAGATGGGAGATAGAACATTTACAGGAACTTTATCTGATTCATATATAATGAGTTATGGAATAATTAATGCTGATGAAGAGGTAGATTGTGAACTTAGGATTTGGCTTAATATAAATGCTAATAATGAAGCGATAGGAAAAGTATTTTTAGGAAAATTAAAAGTCTTTGCATCACAACAAGTAGCAGATGCTGATTTTGAACAAGGAACAGATAATGTTAATGCTCCAGTAATGGATGATAATATGATAGCAGTTAAACATGATGGATATAACTGGGTTAAAACAGATACTGATAATAACTGGTATAACTATGATATGGGAATATGGGCAAATGCTGTGACTGTAAAAAGTGATAAGTTAGCAGAATACCAGAGTGCAGCAGTTGGAACAACAATAAATATGGATGATATTGAAACAATGTGGGTATGGATTCCAAGATATAGTTATACAATTGGTAGTGAAAATGGTGGTGCTAGTTACTACGGTAAGAAAGGAATATACTTAGATAGTACACCAACGGCAGCTCAACCAGGAGAGATAGATATTAAGTTTATAGATACTAATACTAAAGATACAGGTAATGCTAAATATCTTGCAACAGAGACACCAAAGAACTATCGGACACCAGATGCTTTTACCTATGACGGAAAAGAATTACCAGGAATTTGGGTAGGAAAGTTTGAAACAAGTAGTAGTAATCCAAATGCTAGTTATGGAGGAAGCAATAATACAAGTTTAGATCCCATGATAAAGCCAAATGTAACGAGTTGGAGAAATATAAATGTAAGTAATATTCATACTGTAGCGACAAAGGTAAGTGCAGCAGGAAATAGATATGGATTTAGTGAAAGTATGAACTCACATGCGATGAAGAACAGTGAATGGGGAGTAGTAGCATATTTATCACAAAGTAGATATGGTAAGTTAGGAAATGAAAACTTTACAGGAGCTAATAAAGAGGTATATCAGAATAAGAGTGATCAATTCATAACAGGATGTAGTTATGGAAGCCCAAGTAATGGAAATACTGATTATGGATGTCAGTATAGGTATGATAATAATGTAAGAGATGAGACAGGATTTATAGGAAAAGGAGTAGGAGCAAGTACTACAGGAACGATATATGGAGTATACGATATGTCAGGAGGAGCTTGGGAATATGTAATGGGTAACTATAATGATACAATAGGTAGTTCCGGATTCTCAGCAATGCCAGATGCCAAATACTATGATAAATATACAAGTGATAATGCAAGACTTGCATGTAATGGAGAAGAATGTTTAAGCCATGGTTTAAGTGAGACAGCAGGATGGTATAGTGATGTGCAGAATATGATAAGTGCTGAATACCCATGGTTTGGGCGCGGCGGTTACTATGACTATGCCGCTTTTGCTGGTGTGTTCTACTTCGGTTGTAGCTCTGCTGGTGGTAGCATCGGCGCTTCGTTCTGCCTCGTGATGAGTGCGACTAGTCCGTAAGGACTATGTCAAACGAATAGAGGCTTGGACGAACTTAAGCAAATTATAGTCATGCTATGATTTGCTTAAGCAGTATTAGAAATATTTAATTAGGAAGAGGATTGGAAGAGTTATAGATTTTTAGGTTTATAGCTCTTTTATTTTGGTTTTGATTATGATAAAATATAAGAGAATAAAAGGACGGGTGATGATATGTATCCTTTAGGTAAACAGTTTGAGGTTGATAGTAGTAAAGCTAAAAGTGATGATAAATGTATATATAAAGGTAAGCATTATCGAATTACAGTTTTAAGTGAACGTCTTGTTAGACTTGAATACAGTCCTAGTGGTGTTTTTGTTGATGCTCCTAGCCAGTTAGTTATTAATAGAGCTTTTACGTACCCTGAATATAAGACAAGACAAGATGGAAAATTCTTAGAGATTACAACTAAATATTTTCGTCTTACTTATGTGAAAGAAGCACCTTTTACGGGTTCGAAAATAGATCCAATGAAGAATTTAAAAATATCTTTGTTTATGGGAGAAAAAGAAAATGAACGTGATTGGTATTATGGTCATCCTGAGGTACGTAATTTAAATGGTAATATGATTAGTGAAGATATTAAGACACCTAGAGTTTTGAAACGAGGACTTTACTCTTTGGAAGGCTTTGCTAGTATTGATGACAGTTATAGTCTTCTGTTTAATCCTGATGGAACTATGTATGCTAGAGAAAAGGGTAGTGTGGATATATATGTGTTCCTCTATAAAGATGATTTTGATTTAGCTTTAAAAGACTACTTTAAACTTACAGGTAATCCAGAACTTATTCCACGTTATGCTCTTGGAAATTGGTGGAGTCGTAATACTACCTATAGTGAAGAGAGTGTTAAAGAATTAGTTAGTAACTTTGAAAGAAGAAATATACCATTGGCAGTTCTTCTTTTAGATAAAGATTGGCATTATCGGGATGTTGGTAATAATAGAGGTTTACATACAGGGTTTACCTTTAATAAATCATTATTTCCTAATCCTTCTGAGACAGCTAAATTTTTACATTCTCATAATGTTCGATTAGGTCTTGAGATTGACCCTACAGAAGGGTTTTATCCTCATGAAACATATTATAAAGAAGCTTGTTCTTATCTTGGAATTAATGATAATAAAATAATAGTTTTTGATCCGTTAAATCCTAAATTACTAGATGTTTACTTTAAACTTTTCTTACATCCTTTAGAGGCTTTAGGAGTTGATTTCTTTTGGCATGATTATATGGGTGATAAACAAGCGTTGAAACTTTTAGCATATAATCATTATAACTATAAAGATATTGGTAGAAATCCCGCTAAAAGAAGCATTATGTTAAGTCGTAGTGGTGTCTTTGCAGCTCACCGTTATCCAATTCTTTATGCTGGTAGTACAGAGGTGTCTTGGGAAGGATTAAGAGAAATATCAGCTAGTAATATGGCCGCTAGTAATATTGGGGTGTCTTTCTGGAGTCATGATGTTGGTGGTAATCATGGAGGAATTGAAGAAAGTGAATTATATATTCGTTATGTAGAACTTGGAACTTTCAGTCCTATTTTAAGATTCCATGCGGCTAGGGGTAATTACTATAAAAGAGAACCTTGGAGATGGGATATTAAAACAGAAACAATTGTTAACGATTATTTACGATTAAGACATAGACTTATACCTTATCTATATACAGAGAGTTATAATTACTATAAGAATGCGAAAGTATTAATAGAGCCTTTTTACTATAAATATAAATGGGTAATTGATGATAATAATTATAAGTATCAATACTTTTTAGGTAGTTCTTTATTAGTTTGTCCTATCCTTACAAAAAAAGATCTTGTTATGAATAGGACTATTCATCGTTTTTATATGCCAGAAGGGATTTGGTATGACTTTAAAACAGGTAAGAAATTTCCTGGTAATAAAAAATACGTATCATTCTATAAAGAAGAAGATTATCCTGTCTTTGCAAGAGCAGGTTCAGTAATTCCTTTATCTAATAGAAGTGATGTTAATAACGTAGGACTTCCTCTAGACTTAGAGATTCATATCTTCCCTGGTGTTTCGACAACTTATACACTTTATGAAGATGATGGACTTACATCCTTATATAAAGAAGGTTACTACTTAAAAACAGATATTGACTATAACTATATGCAGAATAATTATACCGTTATAGTTAGATCAGTAGAAGGTAAAAGTGGTATTGTACCGATGAGAAGAAACTATAAGTTTAGATTTAGAAATACTAAGAAAGCAGAAGATGTTAAAGCATATTATAATGAAAAAGAAATTAAAATAGAAGATATGTATATAGAAGAAAATGACTTTGTGGTTGTTGTTAATAATGTTAATACGATTGGACAGTTAACGATCAATTGTAAAGGTAAAGATATTGAGATTGATGCGGTTAGACTTATAAATGAAGATATAGATAGTATTTTAATGGATTTACAAATAGATACGTATTTAAAAGAGAAACTAGCTGGTATTATTTTTAGTGATATTCCAATTAAGAAAAAAAGAATTGCAATTAGAAAATTAAGACGTAGTGGTCTATCTAAAGAGCATATGAAATTGTTCCTAAAACTTATGGAATATATAGAGAGTGTATAGACTATGAAAAAGTTAGTATTAGGAATAATTCTAGTTGTTGTTATTTCATTTATTGTTCATTATGTCTATCTGTCTAAAAATAATTATCTTTTTAAAGTAGAAGATATCTCTTGCTTTTGTGCTGTTAATACTCTATATGTCTATAAAGATAAAGATTATCAAATAGTAAATAGAGATGGTGAGGTTGTAGATAGTGGAGAGGTCCCTTATAAAAATAGTATGGATTATCTTGTTAAAATGATAAAAAGCTATGACAAGGGATCTTATGGATATAATTATAAAGTTTCTTTTGCTAATGGATATATATATAAAATAAGTATAACTGAAAGTGATGAGTTAAATGAATTTATTAGTTTAATAGGCACTAAAATTTTTAAAAATTAAAGGTAGAATATTTGGTTCTATCTTTTGTTTGCCTCTAAAATTCTTTGCCTAATATGAAGAATAACGTTATAATATTAAAAAGAGAAACGTTATCAGGAAGGGTGGTGTTTATTTTGAAAGCGATGGTTACAGGTGCTAGTAGTGGAATTGGACGTGATATAGCACTTTATCTAGCTAGTCTTTCTTATGATTTAATTCTAGTTGGTAGAGATAAAGAGAAACTAGAAGAGTTGAAAGATAAGATTAAAACAAAAGTAAAAATTATTATCGTTGATCTAAGTAATGAACAGAAGGTTAAAGAACTCTATGTTTTGACGAAAAATGAAAATATTGATTTATTAGTTAATAATGCTGGGTTTGGAGTATTTGGAGAGTTTGTTAGTACTGATATAAATGAAGAATTTAAGATGCTTGATGTTAATGTTAGAGCAGTTCATTTATTAACAAAATTATTTTTAAAAGATATGGTTAAAAAAGATGAAGGTATGATTTTAAATGTGGCTAGTAGTGCTTCTTTTATGGCAGGACCTTTATTTAGTAGTTATTATGCTAGTAAGAGTTATGTTTATAGACTTAGTTTGGCAATTAATGAAGAGTTAAGAAGAAAAAGAAGCAAAGTAAAAATTGCGGTTTTATGTCCAGGACCAGTGGATACTAATTTTAATAAAAGAGCTGGAGTTAGATTTACAATTAAAGCTTTAAAAAGTGATTATGTAGCAAAGTATGCGATTGATAAACTTATGAAGGGGAAAACTATTATTATACCGGGTGTAAAGATGAAATTTGTTAAGTTTGGGGTTAGATTTTTATCAGATAAATTTGTCGCTAGACTTACTTATAATATTCAAAAGAAGAAGGTTAAATAGTGAACTTATTAGAAATTTCTAATTTAACAATAGGACCTTTTAATAAGTTTTCCTTAGGGTTTAAAGCTAATTCTTTTTCAATAATAGTAGGTAGTAATAATAGTGGAAAAACTCTACTTATAAAAGTATTGAGTGGACTTGTTAGTACGAAAAATAAAGTACTATATAATGATAAAGCTTTGGAAAATTATCTTGGTACAGCCTTAAATAAAGATATTGTGGTGATACTTGATGATTTTTCCTTTACATTTGAAACAGTAATAGATGAGATTCGTTATCCTTTAGAGCAGTGCGAAGAAGATGATATGACGATAAATAAATTAGTTAAAGATATTGGTAAAGATATGAAAATAACTAATATCTTAAATAAAAATATAGCAGAGCTTAACTTTTATGAAAAATTAAGAGTTGTTTTAGCAGCTAATCTTGTTAGTAGTCCTAAAATATTACTTATAGATGATCCAGCTAAGTTTTTAAATCGTTATGAAAAAGAGGAACTAGTTAGTATATTTAATCATTTACAAACAATGGGAATGACAATTATTATGACAAGTTCTTCTTTAGAAGAGACTATTTATACAGTTAATAGTACACTTTATATCCTAGATAATGGCAAGATAATTAGTTCTGGGGATATTTTTGAGGTGCTTAGTAATGATAGTTTAATTAATAAAGCAGGTTTAGAATTACCTTTTATGGTAGATTTGTCAGTTAAATTAAAATACTATAATCTTGTGGATAAAATCTTTTTAAATCCCGTAAGGTTGGTGGATACAATATGGAAATAAGATTTTCTCATGTTAGTGGGTTAGGACTCAATGACTTGTCTTTTGTAATTCCTAAAGGTGAAATAACGGGAATATATGGAGATAAAGGTAAAGAGTTATTAACTTTACTATCTTTACAAGAAGAAAGTAAAGGGATTATTTATTTTAATAAGATTAGAAAACTTAAACGGAATAGTTATTTGTTTAGAAAAGATATTGGACTTGTAAGAGAAAGATTTGAAAAACAATTTGCTATAGATGGGGTTTATGAATACTTTGTTTACTATATTAGATATCATAAAATAAAAGTAAAAGATGTTACAAAGAAAATAAAAGATGCAGTTAAATTAGTAGGGTTATCTGTAGCGATATTAGAAAGAAAGTTTTCAACTCTTACTTATAGTGAAGAAAAACTGCTTTCTTTAGCTTTGGCTTTACTTAGTAATCCGAAAGTCTTATTATTAGAAGAGCCATTTAGAGGATATGATATAAATAATAAAAAAAGAGTTAGTAGAATACTTTATAAATTACAAGAAAAATATCAGAAAACAATTGTTATTTATAGTAGTGATTCTAATACTTTATATCAATATACAACAAATTTAATTGTGCTTAATAAAGATAAAGTAGTATTAGAAGGAAAGAGTAAAGACTTGTTTTTTGAGAGTGATTTCTTCTCTTCTAAAACATTAGAAAGACCAGAGATAGTAGCTTTTATTAGATTAGTAAAAGAAAAAACAGGTATTGATTTACCAAGAAGAGCAGATGTAAAAGATGTTATTAAAGATGTTTATTGGAATGCGAGGTGAAATAATTGCGATACTTAATAAGATTTAGTTATGATGGCTCTAATTATAAAGGGTATCAAAGACAAGGTGAGTTTAAGACTATTCAAAGAGAATTAGAAGAAGCAGCGACGAAGATCAATAATAATAAAGTAGTTAGTGTAGTGGCAGTGGGAAGAACAGATCGTGGTGTTCATGCCTTGGATCAAGTAGCGACATTAGATATAGATGTTGTTATTACACCATATAAACTTAAAAGGGCGCTTAATAGTAATTTACCAGATGATATTCATATAAATGAGGTAAAAGAGGTAAGTGATGATTACTTTGTACGAGGTCATGTTAGATGTAAACAGTATAATTATTATATAAATATGGGAGAATATAATCCTATTATGCGTAATTATGTTTATCAACATTGTTATTATCTTGATGTTAATAAAATGTATGAAGCGATACAATATTTGGAAGGTGAACATGACTTTAGAGCGTTTGTAACAGAGAATAAAGTTAAAGAAAATTGTATAAGAAATATTTATGAAGCTTCTATTGAGGTTGATGATGACATTGTCAAAATTAGTTTTATAGGTAATGGGTTCTTACGATATCAAGTGCGGAATATGGTTGGAGCTTTACTTAAAGTAGGGACAGGAAAGATAGAACCATATGTCGTTAAAGAGATTCTTGATAGTAAAGAAAGAGGTAAGAATGGAGCGACTGCTAAAGCATGTGGTTTATACCTTGTTAAAACCTCTTTGGAGGATGAATAATGATTGGACTGTTAGATTCAGGTCTTGGGGGAGTTAGTGTTTTAAGAGAAATAATTAAAGTGATACCTAAAGGACATTTTATATATTATAGTGATTCATTAAATAATCCTTATGGAAATAAGAGTGAAGAAGAGGTTTATTTGCTAGTTAAAGATATTGTCAATTATTTTATAGAAAGAGGAGTAAAAGCGATTGTGATTGCTTGTAATACAGCTAGTGCGATATGTGTAAAGAGATTAAGAGAAGAGTATAAAGATATCTTGTTTATTGCTATAGAACCAGCTTATAAAATGGTTCATGATTATAATCCTTTGGGAAAGACTTTAGTAATGGCAACAGTAGGGACGCTTAAAAGTGAAAAGTTTCTTGCTTTATATCATAAATATGATAATCAGAAAACAAGTTTATTACCTTGTGAATCTTTAGCGGAACTTATAGAAGAAGATAAAGGTGAGGAGATTGATAGATATTTAGAAGAACAGTTAAAGGCTTATAAGGATGTAGATAATGTGGTTTTAGGTTGTACGCATTATCCTTTAATTAAAGATAAAATAAAAAAAGTCCTCGGGAGTGTTAAGTTCTTTGATGGAGCGATAGGGGTTAGTAAAGAACTTGTTAGACAACTAGAACTTAGAGGACTTGATTATAAAAATGAAAAGTTACAAATAGAATTTATTGATTCTAGTGGAGATAATAATAAATATGCAAGATTTAAAAAGTATTTAGAGCTTAATTAGTTTTTTTACGCATTCTTTTGCTATAGACTTTGTCGAAATAGCATTTACCACAAAGAGGAGTGTAAGAAATATTGTGGTTTTCGCCATCTATTTCAATTTCTTCACCATTCATAGTGTAAACGCCATTTACAAGACGGGCGTTAAATTTAGCAGGAGCACCACATGGGCAAAGAGAGTTACTATCTAATTCAATTATTTCATCAGCTTTAGCGATAAGATGTGATGAGCCTTCAAAAAGAGTACCTTGAAAATTACTCTTAAGACCAAAACAGGTAATAGGAATATTGATGTTTTTGTTAATCTCCCATAACTCTTCAACTTGTTCTTTCTCTAAAAATTGGGCTTCATCTACTAAAATATGATTACAATACCAAATATCTTTAATGTGTTTTTCTGATAATAACCTTTCTCCTGGTTTTAGTAAAATATCAACTTTTCGGGTTTGATTTTGTCTATTAATAATTTCATCATTACCTTTAGTATCAACTAGAGGTTTAATTAACAAGACACTTTGGCCATTTTCTTCTAAATCATGAATTTTCTGAAGGATTCTTGTCGTTTTTCCACCTTTCATAGCACTATAATAAAATATAAATTTCTCTTGCATAATAAATCGACACCACCATTTCATTTTTATTATATATACTTTTTAATTATAAAACAATATTGTTAAACATTAGTTAAAATGTCACCGATTTTATAGTATAATTTCTTTATAATTCCTCATTGACAACAGGGACCCAGTAAAAACTCTTTTGAAGTGCGTAATATCTTAAAAATAAGATATTACAGCAAGTATGACGAGTTATTACTGCCTATTATCAATGATTTGCTTATAAAGAAATTATAAAACTTAGTGGTGACATTTTAACTAAAGATATGGTGACATTTTAAAAAAGGATTAACAAATTATAAAACAATATTTGACTTAAAGCCCTTTTTCTGATATATATAATATATGTTTTCGATGAATTCTAACAGTAGAAATATATACTTTTTGGTAGAGACTTAGTGGTTGGTGAAAACTAAGATGGTTATATTTTGAAATTACATAGAGGGAGAAAAAACGTGACTTAAGCGTTAATTAGAGTTTGAGTGCATAGTTTCTATGAAATAAGGTGGTACCACGGAATAATTTCGTCCTTATCTTATAGAAACTTTTTTGTTTATATTGGACAAATATGCGTTATAATAGAGAAAGATAGACTTTATAGGGAGGTATTATGACATTAACAGAATTGTATGATGCAAAAAGACAAGAATATGTAGATACTGGTAAAAAAGAGGAACCAAGTAAGTTACTTGCTCTTCTTCTATTAGAGAAAAAAGAAGAGTTTTTACCTTTAGAGGTAGAAGAAGGTAAATTCTATCATTACTATCAAGAAATAATCGATAAGAATATTGACAAAGTAACTGCTGATTTTCAATTTAGTGATGATGATTATAAAAAAACGATTACAGAAAATCTTGGATACTTCGAAGAGAACTCTTTTGAAGAAGATAAACTTTGGCAAGTATTTGGAGAAGGAATTGGAGCTTTACATTGGGGATTAATGTATATGACTGATAAAACAGGAATAGATATATACTCATATTACTTTGATGAAAATATTCTTTTAAATAAAGTTAAAAAAATAGGAGGGATAAAATGACATTATATGAAGAATTAAAATGGAGAGGACTTATTAAAGATATATCAAGTGAAGAACTTATTGATAAACTAAATCAAGGTGGACTTACCTTTTACATAGGTACAGATCCAACAGCAGATAGTTTACATATTGGACACTTTTCATCATTTCTTATCGCGAGACGATTAAAAGAAGCGGGACATCATCCTATTCTTTTGGTAGGAGGAGCGACAGGACTTATTGGAGATCCTAGACCAACTAGTGAAAGACCAATGATATCTAAAGAGACCTTGAATCATAATTATCAATGTCTTAAAGAACAAGCGGAAAAGATATTTGCAAGAGGAGATAAAGACTTTAAAGTTGTTAATAACTATGATTGGACGAAAGGTATTAATGTAATTGACTTTTTAAGAGATTATGGTAAGTACTTTAATATTAACTATATGCTTGATAAAGATATTGTTAAAAGAAGATTAGATACAGGTATTACTTATGCAGAATTTTCTTATATGATTTTACAGTCTTTAGACTTTTTACATCTTAATCAAGCTTTTGAATGTACTTTACAAGTAGCTGGACAAGATCAATGGGGAAATATTACAGCAGGGATTGACTTAATTAGAAAGAAAACAGGTAAAGAGGTTTATGGCTTTACAATGCCTCTTTTGACAAAAGCTGATGGAACTAAATTTGGAAAAAGTGAAGGCGGTGCGATTTGGCTTGATAGGAATAAAACTACTCCTTATGAAATGTATCAATTCTTAATTAATTCAGAAGATGAAAAAGTAATTGATTACTTAAAATTTCTAACCTTCCTATCAGTAGAGGAAATAAAAGATATTGAAGAACAGCAAAAAGCTAATCCAGAAGCAAGAATTGCTCATAAGACTCTAGCTCGTGAAGTAATTACCTTTATCCATGGGAAAGATGCTTATGAAGAAGCGTTAAAGATTAGCGAATCACTATTTAAGGGAAATATAAAGGAACTATCTAGTGAACAAATAGAAATGGCTTTTAAGGGGTTAGATAAGATTACTATAAATAAAGATATGAATATTGTAGATTTCTTAGTAGAATGTAATATCTGTAGTAGTAAAAGAGAAGCGAGAGAGTTTGTTACTAATAATAGTATTAGTATTAATGGGGATAAGGTTAATAGTGTAGACTTTGTAGTTAGTAAAGATAAAACTATAGATGATAAATACTTAGTTGTAAGAAGAGGAAAGAAAAAATACTTTATTGTATGTTATGGAGGTAGTGATGAAGAAGAAAGATAATAAGAAGAAACTTAGCTTGGAACAAAAGAAAATTGTAAAATGGTTAAGAGTTATTATCATCTTGTGTATTACGATAATAGTATTAGAATTAGGATATTTAGGAATTAATATTTACCTTAATAGTAAAAGTATTAGGTATGCTGATACATTAAATGACTTTAAACAGATTGATGATTATTATGTAGTTGCAGGTAGTAGTGATTTTAAGAATAGTAAATTTAATGATTATGAAAAAGAATATATGAAAGCTAAGATAGCAAAATATAATAGTGATTTTGAAATAGAGTTTGAAAGTGCTTATACAAAGGGATATAGTTCATTCTTTAATTATGTTACTGATTATGATGATGGTTTTATTGCTGTAGGGGGAGCTCAATATAGTGAACAACAAGTTAGTGATAATGCTACTGATGGGTTAATTGTATTATATGATAAAGATGGTAAACAAATAGATTCTAAGTCTGTACAAATAGCAGGTGATACTTCATTTAGTAAAGTTTTAGTTGTTGATGATGGCTTTATTGTTATTGGTCAAAGTATATTGCAAAATATGGTGCTTGGTACTGATCCTAATGGAGGAGCAGTAATCATTAAATATGATTTTGATCTTAATGAAATGTGGAGAGCTAACTATGGAGGTAGTAAGTCAGCTAACTTTACAGATGCTATTATAAGTGATGATTATTTATACTTGGTTGGTAAAGATGCTACAAGATATGGTATTATTGCTAAATATACTTTAGATGGAGAAGCTGTTTTTACAAAGAGTTATAGCTATACAGACACAGTTGGTTTTAGTTCAATCGTAAAAATAGGTGACTATTTCTATGTAGCAGGAGCTAAGACAACTAATATTGATGCAGAAGACAAGGATAAAGTCACAGAAGCATTAATAGTTAAATATGATAGTGATGGTAATAAGGTTGATGAGGTAACACTTGCTTATAATAAGGCCGCAAGATTTAATAAGATAGCTATAGATGATGGCGAACTTGTAGCAGTAGGTCATACTTATAAAAAAGATGAAGATGAGTCTACTGATACATATAATGTCTTTAGATATAGTGGTATTATTGCTAAATATGATCAGGATTTAGAACTTATAGAAGAGAAAGAAGAAAAAGGTAGTAGAGATACTTACTTTAGTTCAATCTTAGTTAATGATGATGGTTACCTTATTGGAGGACAAACATCTTCAAAAGAATTAGGAGGAAATAATAAAGATTTTAGAGTTTATTTCTTACAATATAATAAAGACTTAGAGATGGAATGGTATGAATAATGTTATATTTAAGAGAAAGCTTTAAAGAAGATAAAGATTTTGAAGGAAAAAATAATCCTCCTCTTAGTGAGGAGGGAGTACAAGTTGGAA
This sequence comes from uncultured Bacilli bacterium, assembly GCA_944331915.1. GTDB lineage: Bacteria > Bacillota_I > Bacilli_A > RF39 > UBA660 > Onthousia. The sequence goes on from CALVIR010000005.1 coordinate 52,901, forward strand.
AGAGGATAAAATTAAAAATAAGTGAAATTAAGTTTGATAAATGTTACAGCCCCTTTCTTTTAAAAGACTTTTCTAGTGCCCTTATTTTAGTGGGAGATAGGTTGGTAGTAGAGAGGACTCATAGTCTTGATAAAATAGATAAAAATTTGGTTATTGACTTTGTTAAAGGGTTAGATTTAGATAAAAATATCTTAATTGTGGCTAGTAAAGAGATAATTTTAATAATTAAAGAAAAGTTTGAGGGTGAGGTTGATGAAATATAAAAATATAGTTTTAAATGATAATAAGATATATCAATATAGTTTAGTAAAATATGAAAGAGAACGTTGGTATATTTTTGATTCTTTAAAAAATCTTAATGGGGATTTACTGAGAATAGTTAGAGAAAGTTCTATATTATATTCTGAAAATAGTGATTATCAAGCTTATATGTTGGTAAGAGGTAAAATCATTGGTGTTGGAGTTGTTATAATTGATACAAGTTGTGATGAGAAAGATTTAGAGGTTTTAGTGCAATTAGATGAAGAACAATTTAGAGCAAAAAAAGATATGATGGAGATGATTGATCAATTAATAGATTCTTTAGCTTTATACTGTTATGATAAAGAAAATATTGTGGTGGATTTAAGAAATGATCTTGATTTGGAAAAATATAATGAGTCTAAATATACAAGAGAGGTTTTATTTCCTTCTAGCTCTACTTTTAAGAGGAGTAACAACTATTATAATACTCTATTACCATTACTTATTAGAGAAATGAAGGATACACATGATGTTCTTACTATTTGGAGACAATCATGGCGACAGCAAGAGTTAGAGTTTGTTCCTAATATAGACTTAGATGATAGTATTAATAAACATATACCGTATGAAGAGATATTTAATAAAGCTTTAGCGGTTAAGTGGAGTAATAATTTTCATAATGTGATTAGAGAAATAACTTTTAATATTAATGGAGATATTAGTTTATCTAAGTTTTCTAAGTTTTTTGATATTTATAGAGGCTTTATTTATGAAGGTAATTCCTCTAATACTAAGATTGATAGTTCTAAGTATGAATTTAATTATAATCTTTTAAATAGTGGTTTTCAGTTTAAGAGTGACTTGTTTTCTTTAGATGACAATAGATTTTTTACAGAGATAAAGGCTCGTGATTTAGAAATAATGAAATTGAAAAAAGATAATAGTATTAAAATTACTTATAAGAGTGATGTTATTGATAATTCTTCTTTAACTAGTGATATTTATTTAGATAGTAATAATGAGATAGAGAAATGTTATATTGATTTTATGACTCATAAAAATAATGGAAAAGTTAATGGTGATTATATTCTTAGAATAGAGGATGGAACATATTCTTTTGCTTTTGCAAGTAGAAAAGGAGATATTTATAATTATATAAATGATGCGAGTTATATTGATGATGATTTTTCTCTTGCTACATTAGATAATAGAGTTAGTGGTTTTATTAATGATATTAATGAAATCTATTGTGAGAATGAAAGATATATTTCTCCAAAGTTACATATTCCTAATTTGGGAGATGCTACTAAATATGTAGTTGATACAATTAAACAGATAAAAGAGGAGATACCACTACCTTATTTAAGTGAACAAGTTAATAGTTTTATTAGTGAAAATGAGTTAAGAATGGGTAAAGTAAAAAAACTGCAGTGAGCAGTTTTTTATTTGTTATAGAATTCAACAATTAGAGATTCGTTGATATCCATATTAAGTTCATTTCTTTCAGGATATCTTACATAAGTACCTTCTTTTTTGTTGTCATCAAAAGTTACATATTCTACACGTTTAGTAACTTTAGTTAAGGCTTCGTTAGCTGCTTTATGATCTTTAGAGTTTTCTTTTAAAGCAATAACACTACCTGGTTTAACACGGTATGAAGGAATGTCAACTTTTTTACCATTTACAGTAATATGTCCATGGTTTACAAGTTGTCTAGCTCCACGACGAGTAGTAGCAAAGCCCATACGATATACTAAGTTGTCTAAACGAGATTCTAGTAAGATCAAGAAATTAGTACCATGTACACCTGGTAATTTACCAGCTTCTTTGAAAGTCTTTTTGAATTGTCTTTCATTAATTCCATACATGAAACGTAATTTTTGTTTTTCTTTTAATTGAACACCATAATCACTTGGTTTACCATGTCTAGCATTACCATGTTGTCCTGGTCCATAAGGTCTTTTAGCAAGTTCCTTACCTGTTTCTGTTAAAGAAAAACCAAATTGTCTTGATTTTCTGTAACTAGGTCCTGTATATCTAGCCATTTTCTTACTCCTTTCTTTATATTTGCATCTCTTGATTAATTGCTTTCACCATTTACTTAGGGAGTCTTTATTTCGCTTTACAGCATGAAAGTTACTGTTAATTTAAAAGACACATTAAGTAAAGTAAAGCATTGCTGTATCAAGTTAATATGCTCTAATATCATAGTATGAATAAGAGTTTTTGTCAAGGGGCAAAAAAAAGTGTTAATCCTTTTTTAAAATGTCACCATATCTTTAGTTAAAATGTCACCACTAAGTTTTATAATTTCTTTATAAGCA
>CALVIR010000006.1 GCA_944331915.1 uncultured Bacilli bacterium
CATACATACTACTACTCCTTGTATAATAAGTATATCAAAAATTCATTATCTTACCTACAAAAAAAATTTACACCCTAGTCCACATGTAGCAACTATATTTTCATCAATCATATTAAGAAAAATATATAAATCTTTATTTAAATGATTTATCATAAATTTTTTTGTAGTATTATACAAATCAAATCTATCAACATATTCTTCCTTCCAATCATCTTTTTGTTGTAAGACTCTCAATTTACAAATCTCTTCAACATCTGAGGTTGTTGCTATTTTTATCATAAGATCACCTCTACAATTTACTATTAGTATTATATCATGTATCTGGTTGATAATTACAACTTTTTTACTATGATATAGGAGTATTGCTAGCCTAATCATGAATAAATTTCCACTAGCTTAACTAGTGATTTTTATTTTTCGCCTAAAAGGCTATACTAATGGCACTCACTAAAGTGCCTAACACGACTGCCAAAAGCATCTATTACTTACTACCCTTTAAAAGGGTCAAAATCTTCAAGGGTCATCTGACAGCTTAATTGATCTTCTTTTAACTGATTTGCTATATATTCCTTTATTTTTTTTGTATTTTTTCCAACTGTATCTACATAATATCCTCTACACCAGAACTCTCTATTCCTATACTGATATCTCATATTTGCCCATTTACTATATATCATCAAGCTACTCTTTCCTTTTAGAAATCCCATGAATGATGACACACTATATTTTGGTGGTATTTCCAATAACATATGTATATGATCAGGACAAACCTCTGCTTCTATTATTGTTACCCCTTTCCATTCACATAATTGTCTTAATATTTGTCCTATTTCTAATCTTTTACTAGCATAAAAAACTTTTCTTCTATATTTTGGTGCAAATACTATGTGATATTTACAATTCACGTTGTATGTGCTAAACTTTTAATGTCATTTATTTTGATTTCTTTCATTATAAATGTCCTCCTTCTAATATATATGGTTGCTTCTTGGCAGTCGCAACACATATTATATTAGAAGGAGTTTTTATTTTCAACTCATCGCTAAAGCTTTACTGAACCCCTAGACTATCTAGGGGTTTTCCCTAACAAAAAGCGAGAGCCATAAGGCTCTCTTCAGGGGGTCAAATAAAATTAGTCATGCAAATTTATAAATATTATATAATTTCTTATAAAATAAGACTTTTATTACTATTCACTTTTAACTATACAATGACTATTTTTAATACTTTTGGTACCTAGCTGGGTACCTATTTTTTTTGTATGAACTTTTGGGTACCTAAACAAATATTAATAATTTATATATTTTTTTAAATAAATTCTTGTTCTCTCTCTAATCTTTTTATTTCATATTCTACTTTGAAAATAATTTCGTTATTACATTTTTCAGCATGATCTTTTATTGTTGTTGCTTTATATTCTCCATAACTATCAAAATTGTCAAAATAATATATTAACTCTATAAACACAACAAACAAGTCAAAATATATGCTGACAAAACTTGCGTAATACAAATTCATATATTTTTTTATAAATCTTGCTACTTTTTTATATAAATAAAACTGTTTCTCATTGACACTAAACCATTCTTCAGGTAGTAAATGCCTTTCTTTATATGGAATATCTGGATTATTATATGTTGCTTCATATATGGCTCTCATCATTCTAGAAATAAATCCGCAAAACAAATCTGACATTCGTATTCCTGGTGATGTTTTCGAATCCATTTGTTTACTATTTAAAAATCCTGCTTGTTTTGCACATCTAATAATCTTATTACTTCCCTCTTTATCAATTATTAAATCAATTGATTTAATATTTAATTCTTTAGTTAATAAATTTAAACCTATATAAGTAGGCAAATAATTAAATTCAAAAGTGATTGATGCAGTATCAATCATATTTAAAAACATAATAATCTCATTCATAGCATTATTTTCTAATTCTTTTAGCGGAATATTGCCATTAATTTTCATTTGATTTTTAAAGAAATCTATTAAATCATTAAGTAGTTGATTATTTTTTTTCATTATATCATCTATAACATTTTGTGGCTTATAAACATTTATTGCTTTAGTAATGCTGTAGATAACTGCTTTTGTATTTAAAATACACGAACTCTTAAATTTACATTTTGAAAGCAAATATTCAAGTTTATCTATTACAGATATATAATATATAATGTTATATTGATTTAATAATTCAAAAAAATCACTATACATTTGGGTAGCATTATTGTTAAATGATGCTAAACCATATTGGTAATTTTTATGTTTAACAATATCACTTTTTAATTCTTCTACTGTAAATAAACTTTTATATTTATTTTCGAACTTCTCATAGTGCTTAAAAATTTCATGTTTATTTATTTTTTCAAATCCTAATCCCGTACTAACATAAGAATTAAAATAATTTGTGTCTTTTAAACTGTTTTTTGTAATATTTCTAGTATGAAAGGATTCATCGAAATAAAAATAACAATTTCTCATACTTTACCACCTATTTCTTAAGTTTTATCGTAGTATAAACATTTTTCTTTGTTCTAGTTATAGCAGTATAATAATTTTTAACATTTAAAGTATTTCCAATTATAACTATATCATTTTCTATTGTACTTCCTTTTGCTGATCTAATTGTATTTTTTGGTCCTAACCAATTATTCACTATGTCTGCAATTTTTCCACTTTTCTGACTATATAAAAGTGTTCTCTCTCCATCATCTAATTTATGGATATTTTCAATTTCAATTTTTTCCACCTTACTATTGTTATCAGTTCCATAAATTTGAATACCCAAATTATTCCTAATCCATTCACAATTAGCTTCTGGACATCTATAACTTTTATTTTGGGTACAATCTGCATCTAATGTTGCAAACCAATCTCCTCCACAATTAATATTTTGATTGTCATCACCTAATAAAATTAATTTTATATCTGTATTATATATAATCTTAGCAAAAACTTCTCTATATCCATTTAAATCTTGTGCTTCATCAATTAATATATAAGAAAATCTAGAGCTTATTAAATCTAATATCTCACTTTCATAATTTTTTAATAAATATAGGGATAATTCCTCTCTAAGCTTATCTGTTAGTCTTAACTCTGTTTTTGCAAATATATATTTTATAGTTTTACTATTTGGAAAATTTCCCATCATGTGTAATTGTTCATTTGTAACAGTCAAGTCAATACCTGTTTCCTTTCCATGATTACAAATCTTGCCGTCTTCTTTTATGTGTATATTTAAAATACCAATTAAATGTTTTGGTAAATTTTTTGTATCAATAAATTTCACTTTAGAACCTGATGCAACCAATGGAATAACAGAACTAAATTTAGGAAGCAGGAAGCTTAAAAAAAACGAATCTATTGTTTTTGCCAAAAAGCCACTATTTTTTACATCTTTAACTACACTATTGGTAAAAGCCAAATATATTCCATTTTTGTTTTCTTTTAAGTATTTTTGAGAGTATGTTGTTTTGCCACCACCAGCAACAAATTTAATTACCTTTGAACTCATCTTCAATATCCTTCATTATATGCCAATCCGAAAGATTAACATTATTTTCTATTAATTTTTCAACTATTTCTGTTTTTTTATGTTCTTTTGCTATAAAAATTGTTGAGTGCTTTTTATGTGGACATAACAAACTGGTATACTCATCTAAATATCCATTATTATATAAATCGGTTTCTAATGTATTTTCTATTTCCAATAGTTTAATTCGTTTAGAGCCGCATAATTCTTTTAAGTGATTAAATCTTGGTGATGATTCTAAGTTATCAGATAACGCTTTATCATTATCACTTACTACTATTATTTTTTTATCTAAAAAACTTGCTAATTCAATATATGGCTCAAACATAACACCTGAAACGTTCACTATAGTCCAATTTCTATTATTTTTGTATAAATAATTGTTTAATAATAATTCTTCTGTATATCCTTCAACCAATATAACATTATCAGAAAGTATTAGTTCACTTCTACCAGGATGTAAAAAGATATTTAATTTTTGCTGATTTTTTGAACTTAATTCTGATAATCTTTTCCCAGAGATATCCAATAGTTCTTCCATTTTCAATTCATTAATTACTACTGCAGAATGTGTTGTAGCAATAATCATCGTATTAGTAATTTCTCGTAATTCTCTAATAAGAGTTCTGATTAATGAAGGGTGTAAATGGTTTTCTATTTCATCAATTAGTATAATATTATATTTTTCACTCAAAGTATTAAGAATTATATTAGCAATACTTTTATATCCTGATCCAATTTTATAGTTATGAGCTTTATCTCCCATACTATTATCAACAATATATACTCTTTCATTGGAAAACTTTGGGTCTGTTATTTCTATATCCAAATTTTGATTAAACTTACTACAAAAGGCTTGAAATTCATCAATTTTTTTACTCATTTCTTTTCTAATTGCTGCTTTAGATTCTTTTTTTAATTCTACATATTTTTCTTCTGAATCAACAAAATTTGAAATACCTGTAGTTAAGTCATCAGTATATATATCTTCTATGCGCAATAATGGAATAGTATATAAATTAGGAATTTTAGGATCATCTCTTAAAATATCAAAATCTATATTGCTTCCATTTAAATAATTAATTTCCTTTACATATCTATCACTTTGAGTTTTTCTAATTATAACCATAAATCCACATTTTTTTTCTAACTTTTCATCTTCAAAATTTAAACTAGGAATAGAATCTGGTTCTAATTCTATTTTAATGATAATGGGCAAATTATCATTACTGTCTTTAAAATCGCTTTTACTTATTCTGTAATAATCACTAGTAATAGTGGAAAATGCAATTTTTATTCCATCTAATAAATTTGTTTTCCCCGAATTATTTTTTCCCACTATTACAGTTAAATTTTTATTAAATTCATATTTTCCTTCCAGATTTCTAAAATTTTTAAATTCAATACTTTTAATCATACTGTACTACTCCTATCTTTTATATAAGAAATAAAAAAACGCCAACACAAAAACTTATTAAATAATCCTGTACTAGCGCTTATATATATTTTTATAATCATTTTAATTTTATAAAAATTTGATTATCATAAAATCTCCATAGTGCTTTTTTGCTTGTAATAACATTTTCACTTGAAATAAGTCCATAATCTCTATACATTTTAGAGATTCCTCCTGAAAAATAATTTCGTCCTTTAATAAAGATTGAAAAAAAGGCTTCATCTTCAAATAAGATTTTATACTTTTTTCTATCCTCAAGTAAATTTGCTATTTTTGATGGTACTGATAATATTCGAGCTCTTACATCATTTTCCGTTATTTCTTTTTCTATAAATTCTTGATTAACAAATTGCCTATTATCTATATTTATATTTTCTGACTCTGCTGAAATTAATTCTTCTTCATTGATATAGTCTTTTAATTCTTCTGGACTAAACTTAGGCTCAAAAGTGAAACCTATGCCATTTTCAATACAACTTCTTAGTAAAGTTTTTCCATCAACTAATGTTACCGGTTTTGACGGATCATTTGAGGCTTCGTTTATAACATCTTTTGTAAATTCAGAAGTGGTTATTAACATCCCTTTATGTCCGAATGGAATTACTCCTTTTAACTCACGAAGTACATTAACATTAACTTTGTTTGTTTTATACCTTTTAGCCTGAATATAATATTCTATAGAGTCAGAATTACTAAAATCTCCAATTCCATTACGTAAAGCCTTTAAATCTATACCACCATCTTTACTCCTTTTTGTAATTTGAATTTCATCTAATCCCAATTTTCTTAAATATAATTTTAAAAAATCTTCAAATTCATATCCTGTAGCAAAACATTTATAAAATTCACTTAAATATTTTTCAATCTTGGCATCATCTAACTCATTTATTTTCATATTTGATACTCCTTACTATACATATAGCTTTTTCCATTCTTTGATTACCTTAAAACAATTATTATTCCATTCTTGATAATTAGCTGACTCTTTTGCTTTAATATGAATTTGCTTTATTAATTCAATAAAATTATTTATATTAAGATTTTTATCATATATAAAACTTGTAATATCCTTATATTGCTCAATTGTGAAAGGTATTACTGGAACAGGTTTACCCATCCAACTTTCTTTGTTTAATATAAAAAATTGCCAGTTAGTTCTAACATTTATTGCTTTTGAAATAAATAATCCATATACATTTTTATTTTTTTCTTTATCTATAAATTTTAAAACATGATCTATAACACTTGATCCTTCATGTTCCCATTGTTGAACACCGCTCATTAATGAAACTTCTGGAATTAATACATCATCGCTAGTATATAACTCTATATCTGGTGTATTATTTTTTCCCGGAGCAAAACTTTTTGGAGTTAAATCTTCTTCTATATCAAAATTCCTTTTTACAACTTTTTTTCCATTTATTGCCACTAATGATTTCCAGGTATTACATTCTAGCCATAATGCAGCCATATCTTCATTACCAGAAACAATATCATTAAATTTTTCAATTATTTCTTTTCTACTTTCAAATCCTTGTGATAAATATTTTACAAAAATATTTTCATTTAGACTTGTTATTTGCTTAATCAAATCTTCTTCAAACAATTTTAATTCGCTTGATGTGTTTATTGATTGAACTTTAGAATATAGCTCATTTTCATTTAATTTTAACTCTAAAGAATATTTTTCGTTTACAATGTGTATAGTTTTATTTAATAAATCAATTTTATCGATTATTAAATTTTTCCTTTCATCTTCATTTTCCCATGGCAAAATAATATTATCCGTATTTCCAAACCAATCCATATATTCATCTAAGCTTGATGTTTCAATTGTATGATAATTGTATTTCTCATTTAATAACTCAACTTTTTTTCTAGAATGTTCTGCAATTCTAATTTTAGAGTAATTTCCTCTACCAGAAACATCAAATAAATTAGTAAATTCTAACGATCTACTAATTGCATCACCCATAGTAAATAAGGTTTTTATGTCTCCATCTTTTGGAAAATTAAAATTAGATTCTGCAATATTTCTAAATATTACTTCACATTTTATTCTATCGTTTTTGTTTTCTAATTGATTATATTTTTCTCTAAATTGTGTAATAGAATCTTGTAGCAAATTGTAATCTGAATTGTCGTCACATAAAAATAAATAGGCCAATTCATATCTATTTATGTATTCTAAATTAATTAATAACTTTATTATTAAATTTAGTGGATAAACCCTTTTACCTTTTTCTATTTTTCTTCCAAAACCTGTGCATAATGAAGGAAAATTTATTTTTAATAATTGCTTTAGTAACATTTCTCCATCAAATCTATCAATTTCAATTAACTTTCCTGCTTTAGTAATTTTTATGTTACCACTAGTATCTACGTAACCAAAGCCAAAAAATTTATAGGTTGCTAAGTCGTTTCTTGCGTTACTTTCTGAATCGGCAGAAGCATCTAGAGTACCATTTAAATAATCAAAATATGTTATTCCATATATTGGTGATGAAATATCCTCGTTTTTCTGCGCATTAAAGTAATATTCTCTGCGTATAGGATGTATTTTATATCCATTTCTACTAAGTTTACCATTAGTATAATTCCAATTTTCATTTTCCAGATTTGCAAAACTTTTAAACCATTGCAAAGTTTTTATTATACTTCTTGGCTTTGTTCTCCATCCCCAACTCATACATTCATCTCCTATATCTCATAATTAGTTATTAATAAATGTTCAACATCTTTGTCATTTCTATTCATAAAACTTACTAAATATCTTTTATCAAACTTTTTTATATAAAAACCATTATCTTTATACAAATTATATATAAAATCTGTATTTTTTATTATTAACATAAATTTTGCCTTTGTATGTTTCAAATAATTAGCTAACCTTACTTGATCATTTTTATCAAAGTCATTTTGTGCATATGTAGAAAATTCCGTATCATAAGGTGGATCTAAAAACATAAAATCTGTATCCGTTAATTTTATTTGATTACAAAAGCTTTCAAAATCTAGGCAATATAATTCTGTTTTCTTCATATAATTTCTTAATTCATCAGAAGTAACATATTCAATTTTTTTAGAAAAATCTTTTCTATTATAACTTATACCCCCATATGGAACATTGAATTCTCCATTTGCATTATATCTAAACATTGACGCATAACAGTAATCTCTCACAAAATAAAATACTGCACAATAAAATTCATCGCTTAATTTTAATTTGCTTTTATTATTATATAAATATCTAAAATACATATAATATGCACTTTTAAAAGCGCATTCTATATTATCCATAATATCTGAAATGTTCATCTTATTTCTTTGAATTTCAATTTTTTTCATTCTCTTAAACTTTGAAATTAAATTCTTTTTTATTTCTTTAATAAAATTATATAAATTGATATCAAAATCATCTTTTAATAAATTATTTAACTCACTTGAGTGATTATCAATAAAACTATCAACTAATTTTTCTGCTTTTTTATCGTCTTTTTTTATTTTATTATAGATTTTAGTTAATTCATTAGAATTATATTCAACCAATTCTTGTAATGATATCCAATTTTTGTTTATTTCATTTAAACTATCAATAAAATCTTTATTGTGTTCCTTTATTAATTTATATAATAGCATTAACTCAGTTGATTTATCGTTAATTAGTGAATTTTCACAGTTAATATTTAAATATACAGCACCACCACCAACAAATGGTTCAATGTATCTTTTAAAGTTTGAAGGCAAATTCTTTAATATAATTGGTAACTCTTTTTCTTTACCACCAGCCCATTTAATAAATGGTTTCCTAGTTTTCATTTTTTACCTCCCTCTTGTAAATCTCTATACATGACTAATTATAACATAAAATTTTTTTTTATCATATTACTTAACTATACTTTTCTTTATAAAAGTAAAAACAAATTAGAAAATTCTACTAGTCCAAACATCTAGGGATTGGGATTTATCCCATAACAGGAAATTATAGCAGATTCTTTGGTGCTATACATTTCCATTGCTTGCTAATAACCTAAATTTATAAAAATGAACGTTAACTTTTTCCCCATTGGGGAAAAAGTTGTTAAGATTTTTAAAAATAAAATGGGAAAAATTCGAAAATTTTTGGACTACTTTTAAGAAAATAAAATGAGATAATTTAGGGTATTGATTTGTCTACTTGCTATGTTAAAATATAGTAGAATAGCAAAAATTATAAAATTTAGTGAAACAAAGTAGATTTTGAGAAGTTCATGACTTCTCTTTTTTGCTTTATAGGAAGGAGCGTTTATGGATAACTTTGTGATGATTCCAACATGCTTAATGAAATCTAAGATACCTAGAAGTGCAATGTTACTTCTAGGTATTTTAAATTCTAATGCTATGCAATTAGGTTATGCTTATGGAACAAATAAGTATTATGCTAAACAATTAGGTTGTTCGACAAGAACTATCACTAACCTACTCAAATATTTAGCTGATAACAATTATATAACTATTATTAATGGTAATAGCTTTAAACGAAGAATCTATATTAGAAATAAAGTTCTAATTACTTAGAAAATAATTTCTATATATGTAGAACTATATTTCTTACATAATAAATAAGTTAAATATATAAATTAAAAATATAATGATAAGATCTTGCAAGATGAGATCTTTGGGAGGTGTTTATGAAAATTAATGATTATATTTTAGTGCATGGTAAAATAATTAACATTAAAAATAATGTTGATGATAAATATATTTGGTTTGACATAGTAAAAGATGAGTACTTTAAAGATAAGGATGGAAATTTAAAAAATTATCCATCCTTTTTTAGTGCAAGAATATCAAAAACAATTGCAAATAAATATATCCTTGATATGAATATTGAAATTGTTGTAAAAGGTATTCCTAAAGGTTATTTAGATAAAAATGGATATAGACAAAACTATATACATGCTACAGAAATTAATGGTGTAGAAACTAGCGAAGATATACTAAATCAAGTTATTAGTTATGATACCGATGGAATAATGTTATGGAATGGAAAAAGATGTGAGTCTATTCCTACTACTAAAGAAGAACAAGTAGAACTTCAGAAAATGATAAACGAAATATGTGGAAAGGATGATGAATAATGAACGCTAAAGAAACATTAGAATTAATTTCTAAACAATGGTGTAATTTGGATGATTTAATGAAATTATCTAATCTTGGAATTAATAATGCTTTCAAGTTAAAGAAAGAAATAAAAACACTTTGTGAAGAAAAAGGCTACCTCCTTCCAAAAGGTTTATTACCTATGTGTGAAGTGGTAGCTTATTTAAAAATAAATATTGATTACTTAAAAGAGATGAGTAATAACAAATCGTAAACTAGCAAGACATTTTATTTTGTTATACAATTGGCTCGCATGATTGATTTATTTGTGTGGCCAGTAAAGGAGGATTATATGGCTGTTAAACAAGTAAGTAAAGAAGAAGCAACTAAAGATGGTCGCAGGTGGATATTTTATAATTATTTATATTTAAGTGATGGAACTAGAAAAAAATATAAATCTAAAAAGTTTGCGACTAGAAATGAAGCTATTAAAGCCGAACAAAATTTTATGTCTAAAGTTGAGAAAAAAGAAATTAATGTTACAGACATGACTTTTAAAGATTTATATGAAGAATTTTACGCTTATAAATCAGATAAAGTCAAATCTACAACCATGAGAACATATCGTGAAAGAATTACTTCTTTAAAGATGCTAGAAAAAGTAAAAGTAAGAGATTTTAATATTACTCATTATTTAAAATGGCGTACTATGATTTCCAATAAACCAGTTGCTGTTAAAACTAAAAATCATTATCATAAGTTTTTAAAAGAAATTCTAAATTATGGAACAAAGTGGCATGACTTTAATTTTACTTCTGTGTATAACAGGATGGAAAAGTTTACTGATCCTAATGCTGTACCAAAAGAAATGGATTATTATACTTATGAAGAATTTAAAAAGTTTATTGCATGTGAAGATGATTTAAAGTTTATTTGTGTATTTGAAATATTATATTATTGTGGTCTTCGTAGAGGAGAACTTAGAGGTCTTACTTGGGATAACATTGATTTTGAAGACAAGACTTTATCTATCGTTAAAAATGTTGTGAATGAAAATGGTGATGGTGGTTATTGGAAGATTACTACTCCTAAAACTCGTACTTCTACTAGAACAATACCAATGCCAGATATTTTAGTTAATCACTTAAAAGAATATAAAAAGCAAGTTTCTAAATATTATAACTTTAATCAGAAATGGTTTGTCGTTGGTGATGTTTCTCCCCTACACCCCGATGTTCTTAGAAAAAGAAAAAATAAAAATGCAATGAGTGCTGGTTTAAAACAAATTAGAATTCATGATTTTAGACATTCTTGTGCATCTTTACTCATTAATAATGGTGCTAATATTATGATTGTTGCTAAGTATTTAGGACATGCTAAAATTGATGAAACATTAAATACTTATGCTCATTTATTTAAAAATAAAATGGATGATATTGTTAATATGATAAATCATTTAAAATAGTGATTTATAAACAAAAAAAAGACTTTTTCAAGTCTCTGGGTACCTAATTGGGTACCTAAAATATATTTTAAAGGCTACAAACCCTTTGATATCAACAAAAAGTGGAGCCTTGCGGCTCCTTCAGGGGGTTCGGTTGAATATAAATCCACACTTAGATCGTGGACTATATCACCATGATAAGTAAAATACTTACCATGTACTTAAATCATATCGAATTTTTTTCTTATTGTCAATTTGATTTTTAAAATTTACAAATATTTTACAACTAACTATGTATAATTGTATTAATAAGTTTAAGTTTTAAAGCATCATTTTCCCCATTTTTTAAGTACTCATATGAATCTTCTCTAGCTTGTAATAATATTTTATAATCTGCTTTTAAATCTGCAATCTTAAAAGTCATATCACCACTTTGTTTTGTTCCAAACAAATCTCCATGGCCTCTTAATTTAAAGTCTTCTTCACTAATAACAAAACCATCATCACTTTGTTCCATTATCTTTAACCGTTTTGTATCATTATCACTAATTAAAATACAAGTTGATTGTAAACTACTTCTTCCTACTCTTCCCCTTAATTGATGTAGCGTAGATAAACCAAAGCGTTCGGCATCAAAGATAACCATCATTGTCGCATTAGGAACATCAACTCCTACCTCAACTACAGTAGTACTAATTAGAATTTGAATTTTATTTTGTAAAAACTCACCCATAATTAAATCTTTAGCAGCACTAGCCATCTTACCATGAACTAAATCTATTTTATATTTACTACCAAAAGCTAAATTCATTTTCTCTTTTAAATCATTAACACTAGTTAAATCACTATTATCACTATCTTCAATTAAAGGAGCAATAACATAAATCTGATGATTATCTTGTAATTCTTTATACATAAGCTCTAAAACATCTTTTATTTCTTTGGTACCTTTAACAATGGTTTTAATCTTTTTTCTTCCCTTAGGTCGTGTCTTAATAGTTGATATATCCATATCTCCATATATTGTTAAAGCATAAGTTCTAGGAATTGGTGTTGCACTCATATAAAGAATATCAGGCTTATGACCTTTATTTTGCAAGTTAGCTCTTTGATTGACCCCGAAACGATGTTGTTCATCAGTAATAACTAAACCAAGATTATGGTATTTTACATCTTCTTGAATTAACGCATGCGTACCAACAATCATATTAATAGAACCATCCTCTAGTTCTTTATAGATTAAATCTTTTTCTTTTTTCGAGGTAGATCCTGTTAATAAAGCAATATCAATATTATAATCAGCAAAGAAACTTTTTAAATTATTATAATGTTGGGTTGCTAAAATCTCTGTTGGAGCCATTAAAGCACTTTGATAACCACTTAAATAATTAGCATACATCGCAATAAAAGAAACAATAGTCTTACCACTACCAACATCACCTTGTAAAAGTCTATTCATTCTATTTTCACTTTCTAAGTCTTTAATAATATTATCAGTAGCAGTTAATTGATCTTTTGTTAATTCAAAAGGTAGTTTACTAATAAATTCTGTTATCTTTTCATGATCAATTTCTCTTTTAATTCCCCCATTAGCTTTTTTGTTTTCTTCTTTTAAATAGTTAATCTTAAACATAAACTCAAATAATTCTTCATACTTTAATCTAATCATCGCTTCTTTAAGTTTCTCTTTACTAGGGGGATTATGAACAATATTTAAAGCTAATCTTTTATTAGAGAAATTGTATTTATCTTGATAATATTTAGGAATACTATCGCTAATTTCTTTCGCTTGACTAAGTAAAGCCATATTTATATATAAAGCCATATTTTTATTAGTAATACCATTAGTCAAATGATAAACAGGCTCTATCTTTACTTTATTAGATAAAGGTTCTAACTTTAATTCTGAAGCTGTGATAACGTTTTTCTTTTTATCATATTTACCAATAACCGTAATTCCCGTTCCCACAATTAAATGACTTTTCAAAAAGGCTCGATTAAAAATAGACACACCAACTACCCCACTATTAGTTACTAAACGAAAGTTCATCTTATTAAGTCCCGCTTTAAATCTTACTAGAATTGGACTACTTTCTATTTTCCCATCTATAATAATATGATCCCCATCATTAGTTTCTTGCAAATTACCTCTTACTAAAAATTCATATCTAAAAGGATAATGTGTCACTAAGTCATCAACAGTATTAATACCCATCTTAGATAACAAAGTTAAAGTTCTTGGACCTACTCCTTTAATATCTTTTAATGCCACTAGTACCACCTCGTTTACTGTCTCATATTATAGCACATTCTAAAGGAATTTTAAAGCTTAAAAAAACATAAAATTAACTGGAGTGTGAATAATATGAAAGTTATTGCTGATGGTGGTGCAGCTACTAAAAATGTCGCTAGTAATACAATGGATGCTATTATGTTAGGTCTTAAAGCTCCATATATTGATGGCTTTAAATTTAAATTATATTTAACAAAAGATAATGAAATAATTACTTTAAGTGATAGAATTGTCAACTTTTTTACGAAAGATCTTAATAATATTGATGACTTTACATTAAAAGAATTTTTATATTTTAATGTTGGGAGTAAAGTTCAAAAACAACAGATTCTAACATTAAAAGAAATATTAACGATATTTCAAAATAAAAACAAGTATTTAATATTAGAATTATCTAATCAAAATGATAAGAATGCCCTTTTTACAGATTTAGTTTTAAATATGGTAAGAGCCTATTCTAATAGTATTAATATTTATTTAGAAAGTGAAAGTGAAGA
The DNA here is from genome assembly GCA_944331915.1 of uncultured Bacilli bacterium. Lineage (GTDB taxonomy): Bacteria > Bacillota_I > Bacilli_A > RF39 > UBA660 > Onthousia. The sequence continues at coordinate 14,314 of CALVIR010000006.1, forward strand.
AATAGTCGCTTATTTAAAAGCAACTGATAACTCCTATCCTATTGGGATTAGAGTAACAGAAGAAAGTAGAAATAATTGGTATATTGATGTTGATTTTTATGATATAAATACTACTTTATTAGATGATTTTAATATTAGAGATAAAGTTAGAGAAAATAAACTTATTATGATTGATCAAGTTAATAGAATGGAGGTTTTTAATCTAATTTATAACGAATATAGTGATATTTTTAATTATATTTATATTATAACTAGTGAAATTTCTAATATTAATAGTAGTGAACAAATAAAGAATAGAAATTAATTAAGCAAAATAAAATACTAAGATATTGGTTATCATAGTATTTTTTATATTTTACCTTCTTTAATATATTCCTCTATCTTTAATGTTATAGCATTATCAAATGTTTTATCATTAATTTCTCCATCCCAATTATTGGCATATTTTTGAAATATATCCTTATCTACATCTATGGGAATTTTATTTATAATGTTATCTTTATATAGTTCATAAAAGATTGAACTTTTATAGACAGCCATTGTTTTAACAATTTCTCCTGTCATTTCATCTTTAGTAAATATATTTATCTTTTTATCTTTTAAATTAGAGAAATAAACAGTTCCGCTATCAAGCTTTCTTAAATAAAAGTCTTTAGCTTTATAATCGACGCCATCTATCTTAAAAATAGGATTATCACTTAACTTAGCAAAATTAAGATCAAAACTTTTACCTCTTAATTCATTAGTAGCTTTATTATATAACTTAGTTCTTGTCTTTTCATCTTCAAAAATTAAAGCACCATTAAGATCAAAAATATGAGTTCCTTTAGAAATGACATTCTTTGTTATTATCTTATTATCACCAGTATCTTTTAGATTATTCATTACCTATCACCTCTATTCAACCGCAATTTTACCAGTTTCTATCGCTTCTATAAAATCATATAAATCAGTATAATGAATACCACTATTTTTATCATAATAATTTATTTTGATTCCTTGAAGGGCCGCTGGCTCTTGATAATAAATACGACTTAATTCAGTAAATATTTCATAGTCAAGATCTTTAATTGCTCCCCAATCTTCTTCATTAACAATGCGATCACTATAAGTTATTTTAGAAGTTTCACTACCATTAAGAGATACTCTTCCTTCTTCTCCATTACCTAATTCTTTTAAGTAATTAACAATTTGCGGATAAACTTTTTGCCATGCTCCTTGGAGAGCAAATCTTTCTCCATCATCATTTGTTAAAGAAATGTCAAAAGCATGTCCTAATTCGTGGATAAGCGCTCCAACTATGTACGAATCAGGAGTAATTATTTTTCCATTAAGAGGATCATAATTATTTAAAATAGAATAGGTATTAATAGCTGTACCACGAACACCAGTATCTAAATGGACAGAAAGTCCTGCCCAATAATAATTACCATCAGTTTTAGAGTCTACTAAGCAAATAACAGCATTACCATCTTTATCTTTATTAACTACAGAAAGGGCATTTTGTTTAAAAAACTCTGTCATATCTTGATTAATAATATCTTGGACTGTATTGACATAACTGATAGTTCCATCTACGTATCTCATTAGCTCATCATCACTATAACTAGAATAATTTATCACCCCATTTACCTCTTCAACTTTACTAAGACTAACTACATAAGAAAAGCCATTATCTCCTACATATTTAGCATATAAACCATTATAATCATATTCACCAGTAAACCAACCATCAGCAGCACTAACCGTACCATATTCTAGAGAAAATCCTTCTGCTTTAAGCTTATCATAGATTGTTTGAACCAATTCTATATTCATATTGCTTTTCTCTGCTATTAAAGCAATTTTTACTGTATCTTTAAGTTCTTCAACAGCCATTCCAAAAATATTATCACCTGAATTACATTTTTCTAATATTTCAAGAAGCGCTTCTAACTTTTCAACATCAGTAGTGATATTTTCATACTCATTGGTATCAGTCTTTTCTGTCAAACCAAATTTCTCTAAAATAACTAGAAAAGGTAAAAATAATATTTTATTTAAAAAATCTCTAGCATTATCTCCAACTTCTTCCGTTAAATCTAAATTAATAGTATCAACACTATTATCACTAGAAATCTTAGTAATATTAAAATCCTGCTTATTATTAGTAAAACTTTTCAAAGTATCAAAGTCTTTAATATTAACGTTAATATTTTTTATCTTCTCCATAAGTTGTCACCTTTACCTTTATATATATTGTAGCATTTTACGGAGAAAAAAAACAGATAATATTCAAAATCTGTCTTTTATCTATTTTCTAAACTAATAGTATCACGCAATTCCATCATGGCACTAGTTATTTCTCGTTCAATCTCTGTTAGAGCTCTTTTATCTATATTACTTAATATAGTAAATTCCTTAACTGTATCTATTTCTATTTTTCCCCAAATAATACCACTTTTAACTTTTAAGTCATTAAACATATCTGGAGTAATACTATCAAAGAAATAACCAATAACTACTCTATCTCTTCCTATAATTAATCTTTTATTAGTAACTGCAACAACAGCAGTTCCTAAAATATTAAAAGAACTAGCATTTTTTTGCGCATAAAATGCATATTTTATTTCTTCATCATCATGAAGATGTTCTAAAATAATTCGCGAATTCTTATCAAGTCTCCATCCCACAGTCATTCCATATTTTCTTTTAAAACTTGTTAACTGCTCTTTTAATATTTGTTCATTATTCATAAACTATCTCCTATTCATCAATAAAACCATATTCTTTAAAGAAATTAACTATAGTATCTTTTTCTTGTAGTCCTTCTAATTTATCGACAATTTCATCATCTTGAACTACCATTAAGATTGGTGTCCCAAAACCATCACTAAAGTAATCATCTGATTGAACTAAATCAGCTAAACCATCACTATCTAATTCATCAGTATTTAAATAATTAATTTTAACTCCATATTCATAAACAATATTTTTTACAAGGGGTTCTTCTTGTTGACAATAATAACATGTAGGTCTTGCTATATAAATTATAGAAGCATCTTTATCACTTTTTAAATCTAAATATTCATCAATATCAATCTCATTTAAATCAGCTTGTTCACTTTCTGGAATATCACTACTTGTACTACTACCACTACTAGAATCATTATTGCTAGAATTATTTTCATCAGTAACAGTAGAACTACTACCATTATTATCACATGTTTGTAATTCTGATGTAAAGTAGCTAGCACCAAAAACAATAATTAGAACTAAAGCAACAATTACACCACTCTTTATTTTTTCAATCGTTTCTTTTTTCATTATAATACCTCCCGAATGTAATTATATCATTAATGTTATTAAAAATTAAGCTTTATTAGATAATTTCTTCTAATTTTCACTTTTTAATAAATTTCTTGTCGATAAAATTAAATATAAATACCGCTTCAATATCATAGAGTATAAGGAAAGGTATGGTATTTATGAAAATAGGACTTCCCAAAGCATTACTTTATCATTATTATGCTCCCTTATGGAAAGCATTCTTTGATGAGTTAAAAGTACATTATATTGAAAGTGAAGACACAACCTCAAAAACAGTTCTTTTAGGAAAAGAAAAAAGTATTGATGAAGCTTGTCTTGCTCTAAAGATATATTTAGGACATGTTGAAGAGTTAAAAGATAAGTGCGACTATATTTTAGTACCAAGAATTTACTCTTTAAAAAAGACAGAGCAAGTATGTACAAATTTTAATTGTTTATATGACTTAGTTAGAAACACTTTTAAAGATATAAAAATATTAAATTACAATATTGATGTAAAACATCATAAAAGTGAAAAAAGTGCTTTCTTAAAAATAGGTAAAGATTTAGGTTTTAGTGTTATGGAAGCAGCAAGAGCCTATAATCTAGCGAAAGAAATAGAAGATGCTTACTATCTTAATGAGGTAAAAAAAGCTAAGAAGGTACTAGCAAGTGAAAAAACAAAAATACTTTTAGTAGGACATCCTTACATTTTAAAAGATAATTTAATTGGTAAAAGTATTATTAACTACTTAGAAAAAAACAATATCGCTCTTATTTACAGCTATCAAATAAAAGAAGACTTAATTGAATATAATGCCAATAAAATTTCTCCACGAATTCATTTTACGATGAATAAACGTGACTTAGCAGCCTTTAACTATTTTCATGATAAAGTTGATGGCACTATTATTTTAACCGCTTTCCCTTGTGGACCTGATTCTCTAAGTAATGAGATGATTTTACGCAAAAGAGGAAAACACCCTCTCCTCTTATTAACCTTTGAAGATTTAACTAATAATACTGCTGTTATCACAAGATTAGAAAGCTTTTTAGATATGTTAAAAGGAGGAATTCATCTATGAGACAATTAATCGCTTTTCCCCAGATGGGAAATTACTTTCATCCGTTTAGAAAGTTAATTACTAATACTACCCATTTAAAAGTAATAGAGATGCCTAGAATTACAAAAGAAACAATTACCTTAGGAACTAAGAATAGTCCTGACACCGTATGTATTCCGTTTAAATATAATTTAGGAAACTTTATTGAAGCTTTAAATAAAGGCGCAACTATTCTCTTTCAAGCAGGAGGTGGTTGTAGATATCGTTATTATGCTGAGGTTCAAGAGACAATTCTAAAAGATATGGGATATGATTTTACAATGTATCAAATCTTTGAAAGAGATCATGTTAGATTTAAGGAAGCATATAATACGATGTTAAAGCTTAATCCCTACTTAACAAGACGAAAATTAATTAAAGAAGCATTAAGTGCTCTTTTATACATATATTATTTAGATAAAATTGATATTTATATTAGAAAAAAAGTGGGATTTGAAAAAGAAAAAGACAGTTTTAAAAAGATTAAAGATGAATTTATTAAAAAAGCGAATAAAGAAAATAGTATCGTTAAACTAGCAATTCTTTATAAAAAGACAAAAAGAAAATTACGACAAGTAAAAATAGATAAACCAAAGAATTGTTTAAAAGTAGGAATTATTGGTGAACTTTATACCTCGATGGAACCATTCGCTAATTATGAACTTGAAAAGTTACTAGCATCATATAATATTGAAATAAAAAGATTTACAAACTTAAGTTATTTATTGTGGCAAAAAAAATTAAAGGAAAAGTATATGAAATTTAAAATTAGAAAATATTGTAAATATACTTTAGGAGCAGATGGTTTAGATAATGTTTATCGTGTTTACTATTTAAAGAAACATAAATATGATGGAATTATTCATATTAAACCAACGGGATGCACCCCAGAAATAGGAGCTATGCCAATTATTATGAATATTGCTAAAGATAATGATATGCCAATTATTTTCTTATCCTTTGATGAACAAACAGGAACGGAAGGATTAAATACAAGAATTGAAGCATTTTATGACTTATTAAAAATTAAAAAGGAGGCCGATAAAAATGCGTGAAGCCTATCTTGGAATTGATATAGGATCTATTTCAACTAAAGGTGTAGTTATTGATAAAGATAATAATATTTTAGCAAGTAGTTATCTATGGACTGAAGGAGATCCCATTAAAGCTGTGAAAAAGGTTTTAAAAGAATTAGAAGAAAGTTTAGATGATGATATCAAAATTGTGGCCATAGGAACAACAGGATCAGCACGAAAATTAATTGGAACTATGTTAGGTGCAGTCAGTATTAAAAATGAAATTACTGCTCATGCGATTGGAACCTTATCAAGACATAATGATGTTAGAACAATTTTAGAAATTGGAGGACAAGACTCTAAGATTATTTTACTAGATAATGGTATCGTTACTGACTATGCCATGAATACTCTTTGTGCTGCTGGTACTGGTAGTTTTTTATCTAGTCAAGCTAAAAGACTTGGTATTGCGGTTGAAGACTTTGGTCCTATCGCTTTAACGAGTAAAAATCCTACTACAATTGCTGCTAGATGTACAGTTTTTGCCGAAAGTGATTTAGTTCATAAAATCCAAATGGGATATAAGAAAGAAGATATTATTGCCGGTCTTTGTTATAGTGTCGCTAGTAATTATTTAAATAACGTTGGAAAAGGCAAGAAAATAGTTGGTCCCATTATCTTTCAAGGCGGTGTTTCTAAAAATGTTGGTGTAAAAAAAGCCTTTGAAGATTTATTACATGAAGATGTCATTGTTGATGAAGATGGCCATTTAATGGGAGCATTAGGTAGTGCTATCTTAGCTAGAAAACAAGGTATAAAACAAGAATTTAATTTTAAAGTTAAAGATGCTAAATTTGAAACAACCGGTTTAATGTGTGATAATTGTCCAAATCACTGTGAGGTAATTATTGTTAAAAAAGATAATAAAATTTTAGATACTTGGGGCAATAGATGCCCTAGAGGTTTAGAAAAAATAAAAGAGTAACACAAAAAATTTATTACTCTTTTACTCTTGAGATAAACGTATATAAGCCATCACTATCAATGTTAAAGGTATAAACATAATTAGTAGTCTCTAATAACTCATTAGTATTATTTTGATAATTATTAACCTCTTCATAAAGTAATATTGTCTTATCACTTTTTAAAGCTCTAGTAAGATGACTAACTAAATAAGAACTACTTGTCCCTCCACCTTCCGTTATATAAGAAATATAACCATCAAGATCAGCATTATAGACATAGTACATAACGTTATGAATATCAGTTCTAATAGGGATACTTTTATCAATTGTCTCTTCATTACCAAATAAATCACGATAAGCAAGCTCTAACTTTTCATAAGGGATAAAAGAAACTACTAAAGAATTACTAGTAGTATTAAGATTATATTGATAAGAAAAGCCTTCAATCATAGTTGTAACTGGTAAATTAACAGTACTAACCATTTCAAAGTCATCATTTTTTAAATTAAAATACGCTAAAGTAAGTTTACTCTCTAAAGAAGCGGTACTAACATTATAGTTATCACTTTCATACATAAAATACTTATATGCGGTATTATCATTTAAAATAACTTTATCATATAAAGACTTAACTAACCTACTATTAATATCTAACTCTTCTACATTTATATTATTATCAGTCTCTTCATCACTAACAGTCTCTATAACAAAAAATTCATTATAACCTATATAAATAGCTCCTACTAAAGTAGTTAGAAAAAAAATAACTACTAATATACTTAAAGTTTTATTCTGCTGCATCCTCTACTCTCCCTTGCAGAATAGATTATAACATGTTCAGAGTTATATAGTCAGAAAAAGACATATTGTTAAGATATGTCTATAGTTAGCAAAAGAAGACAAAACATCTTCTATTTTGATTTTTGATCATAGTATTCATCAAAAGTTAATCTACGGTCAATAATTGAACCATCATCTAATATTTCAATAACTCTATTACAAACTGTTTGATTTAATTCATGATCACGACTTGTTAAAATAAGTTCCCCACCAAAGTTTTCTAAACCTTTATTTAATGAGGTAATACTTTCTAGATCTAAATGGTTAGTAGGTTCATCTAATAGTAGAAAATTAGGTTCTTCTAACATTAATAGACTTAACATAAGGCGAGCCTTTTCCCCTCCTGATAAAACTTTAACATTTTTAAAAACATCTTCACCTGAAAATAACATTCGCCCAAGAAAGCTTCGTAGATGAGTTTCATCATCAACCTTATAAAACTTAGAAAGCCATTCCATAATATTTTCATCATCTAAAAAGTAATTACTATTATCTTGAGGTAAATATCCTAAAGAAATTGTTTTTCCAAAGTTAATCTCCCCTTTATCATATTTAGTTATCCCTGCTAAGATATTAAAAAGTGTTGTTTTTGCTAAATCATTATTAGATATAAGAGCAATCTTATCTCCTTTTAACACCGTAAAAGATATTTTATCAAGAATCTTTTTACCATCTACCTCTTTAACTAAATTAGTTACTTTAAGAATCTCTTTCCCAATTGGTTTTGTAATTTTAAAGTCAATAAAAGGATATTTTCTTGAAGAAGGTACAATCTCTTCAAGTTCAATTTTCTCTAACATTTTCTTTCTAGATGTTGCTTGCTTACTTTTAGAAGCATTAGCACTAAATCTAGCGATAAACTCTTGCAACTCTTTAATCTTCTCTTCTTTCTTTTTATTAGCATCTTTCATTTGTTTTAGCGCAAGGAGACTAGATTGATACCAAAAGTCATAGTTACCAACATATATTTTCATTTTACCATAATCAATATCAACAATATGGGTACAGACTTTATTTAAGAAATGTCTATCATGGCTAACAACAATAACCGTATTAGAATAGTTAATTAAAAATTCTTCTAACCAACTTATCGCTTCAAGGTCTAAACTGTTAGTAGGTTCATCTAGTAATAGGATATCAGGATTACCAAATAAGGCAGAAGCTAGTAGGACTTTTACTCTTAGTTTAACGGGAATATCTTTCATATCTTTATCAAAGTACTTATCACTAACTCCTAAATTAGTAAGTAAAATAGAAGCATCACTTTCAGCATTCCAACCATCCATATCAAGAAATTCTGCTTCAAGATCAGCTAGACGATATCCATCTTCCTCAGTAAATTCAGTATGAGAATAAAGTTCTTCTTTCTCTTTCATTATTTTATATAGTTTCTCATTTCCCATAATAACAACATCTAAAACTCTAATATCATCATACTCATAGTGATCTTGTTTTAAAATGGAAACTCGTTCCCCTTTACTAATCGTAATATCTCCTGTTGTTGTTTCAATCTCTCCTGTAAGTAACTTTAAAAATGTACTCTTTCCGGCACCATTCGCACCAATAATACCATAGCAGTTACCATTTGTGAATTTTAGATTAACATTTTCAAAAAGCGTTCTTTTACCAAATTTTAAACTTACATTATTTACTTGTAACATTATACCACCTCACAAAACAATTAAATTTTAACAAAAAGCAAAAGAAAAAGAAAGTTATTTTAAGACTTTCTGATAACCAATTGAGGCTTCCATTGGATAGGCTTCAAAAGCTTTAGAATGTTCTACTAAGCCCACTAATTTATAAAACTTTTTACATTCTAAGTTATCTGATATAAAGAAATGATTTAACATCTTGTGACCATGTTCTTGATGAAAGCTTTGACCAACTGTACTAGATAAATCTTTTAGACCAAACTTTTCACAAAATCGAGTTATATTTATCCCTTCAGGAAATCTTCCTGCTACAATTCTTGATCTTATATAGTAAGGAGAATCTTTATCACTATATTCACTAGTCATGTCCACAAATCTTTTAAAATCTGTAAGTTGTTTGCAATTAGTATTCATAATTGATAAAGGTCTATTACCATAATAAATAACTATATTATTTTGTAAAGCGCTCCCCAATGAATTTGCCCGAAAACTCTTGCAGTCTTTACTTATTAATGTTACTAACTTATTATTGTCATTAATAGCATTATAGTTAGAATCATCAAAATTAAAACTAATATTATTTCCTTGTAACAAGATAATATCATAATCTTCTTCTAATTTTTCTCTTAAAATCTCTTTTTTCTTTTTGTCTTTAATAGGAATAAAGCCTGTTCCTAGGTTCATACTAAGTATTTTTAAATTTTTCATAATTTTCCTCCAAATGTTCTTTTATTATAATACAAATAATATCTAAACACAACCAAGTTTGCCTTTTCTCTTTAAATAAAGTTTCCTTAGAAATTCTATAGGGATAACTGAAAAGGCACAGAAAAGCATTATATCTATTTCTTTTAAACTTAAAGATGTCGTTCTAAAGACATTACCTCCATAGTAGATTAAAAGTATTTGAATAACCCCAATTAAGATAATGATGAAAAGAAAGACTTTATTACTTTTTAAATTGGCAAAGATATTTAAACGACTGGTTCTTGCGTTAAAACTATTGAAGATAGTCATGAAGATAAAAAGTCCAAAAAAGGCACTCATGAAATAAATATCATCTTTACCATTTCTAAAGAAGGAATGAATAAAGGGACTTTTTAAGAAAAAGATACAAAGACTAAACGAATAGATACTCATAAAAATTATTTCATGAATCATATATGAGTTAAGAATCTTTTCATCACGTTTTTTAGGTGGTTCTTCCATATATTCTTCTAATGGTGCTTCATAAGAGAAAGCGATACCTGCTAAAGTATCCATAACCATATTAACCCAAAGCATTTGAATAACAGTTACAGGGTTAGCAACACCGATAAAAGGACCAATAATAGAAAGAAAAACTGCACAGAAATTTACTGTTAATTGAAAGATAATAAATTTGCGGATACTTTTAAAGATTGTTCGGCCATAAAGAATAGCTTTAACAATTGAATTAAAATTATTATCTAACAAAATTATATCACTAGCTTCTTTGGCCACCTCTGTTCCACTTCCCATGGCAAAGCCAACATCACACTTTTTTAAAGCGGGAGCATCATTAACCCCATCACCAGTCATTCCCACCACTAGAGCTAATTCTTGACTAATTCTTACTAATCTACTTTTATCAGTAGGTAAAGCTCTGGCGACAACTTTAATATTATTAATTTTTGTTTTAAGTTCCGCATCTGTTAAATTCTCTAATTCTTTACTTGTTAAAATAATATCTTTATCTGACTTTATAATACCGGCATCTTTTGCAATCGCAGCAGCTGTTTTTTTATTATCTCCTGTAATCATTACAACCTTTATACCTGCATTTTGAACTAAAGAAACACCCTTTTTAACCTCTTCTCTTAGTTCATCCTTAATAAATAGTAAAGCTAGAAAAATAAAGTCATTATCTTCTTTTTTAGCTAACATAATAACTCTAATCCCACAACTTGCATAATCATCTATTACTTTTAAAATTTTGCTCTTATCTACAAAAGTTATTTTTCTACCATTAGGTAATAAATAGTACTTACATTTATCAAGTAATATCTCAGGAGCTCCTTTATAATAAGTTACCTCTTTATTATTTTCTAAAACTTTTGTATATGAATATTTATTCTTACTATCAAAAGGAACCTCTTTTAATTTTTTTACTGACAAATTAGTTGGTCCTACAAAATTAACTGTCGCTTTATCAGTTGCATTACCACCAAGATAAACTTTTTTAATCTCATCATATTTACAACTAGTGTTAGAAATAATTGCTCTAGATACGTTATCATAATAAGTACCATGTCTTTTAAGACTATCTTTATCTTTATAGTAATCTAAATTACCAAATAAAATTCCCGTTACTGTTAGTTCTCCTTTTGTTAAAGTTCCAGTTTTATCAGTAAAAAGAATATTTAAGCTTCCTGCTGTTTCAATACCCATTAATTTTCTTACTAAAACATTATCTTTAAGCATTCGTTTCATATTACTAGATAATACTAATGTAATCATCATCGGTAAACCTTCGGGAACAGAAACAACAATAATGGTAACAGCAAGAGTTAAAGCATGGATAAGATAAGCGAATAATAAAGAGGTATCATTAAGAGTGTTTAGTATATTTGTAATGTCAAAGTTATTATTAATGATAATCATCTTAAAAAGATAAGAAAAGGCGACTAAAAAAGCTCCACAATAACCTATTTTACTAATTACTTTAGCTAGATCTCTAAGTCGCAATTTTAAGGGACTTTCTGGTTGTTTCTCTTGTAATTCTAATGATATTTTTCCATAAAAAGTATTAACCCCTACTTTTGTTACCACCATCTCGCCAACCCCATGATAAATAACACTACCTCGCAATAGTTCATTATTATTACTAGGATTAATTCCCTTAGTAAAAGGAGTTTTATATATTTCTTTACTTTCACCTGTAATTGAGGCTTCATCTACAGTTAATTCCCCTTTTATTAAAATACCATCAGCAGCAATTTTATCTCCTGAGTCTAAAATAATAATATCTGATACGACCACCTCATCGACATTTATTAAACTAACTTTACCATCTCTTCTAACTTTAACTTTAGTTTTACTCGCTTCATTTTGTAATTTTAGAAAAGCTTTTTCACTCCCATACTCTGAAATAGTAGAAATAAATGTTGCTAAGAAAACAGCAATTAATATTCCTATTGTTTCATACCAATCAAAATCTTGAATTAAAAAGATAGTTTTAATACCTAGAGCAATTAATAAAATCTTAATAATTGGATCTCCTAAACTCCTTATTAAAGACTTAAAAAAACTATCTTTTTTTACTTTTACTAAAGCATTGCTTCCATATTTTTCTCTTGATTTTACTACCTCATCTTTACTAAGACCATTAGTATTATATTTCATCGAAGATTCCTCCTAAGAAATAATATGAGAAAAAATCTAAAGATAAACTTATTACAGAGGAACAAAATACAACAAAAAAAGAGCCGAAGCTCTTAATTATTTCTTATTAAATCAATATAATAATTTACTTTACTAGCCCAAGTAGTACTAGCTGCATACTTTGGACCAATTGTTTCTACAGTATTTAAACCTACAGCATAATAATTACGATATAAGTTATCTAAATAACCTATAATACCTTCATCTAAAGTAGGATATGCTTTATAAGAACCTCCTCCACATGAAGGTCCACCTTTTTGACCACCAACATTATTACATTCTCTGACTAACGTACTACAAGTACCATTACATCCCGTTTCATGTAACATAATAGCAGTCGCTAAGTAAGGATCAACTCCTAGTTCTAAGGAATAACTAGCAATTAAATAACCTTTACCTGCTAAAGTGGATTTTAATGATCTATCTAACTTTTCAGCTAACTGATTTAAGGTCATATTATCATAAACAATTGGTTCAACAGGAACCGTTGATATTTCTTCATAAGTCTTAACATCTTCTAACTCTTCTGTTATTTCTACCTCTTCAACCACATCTGTTACCTCACTCGTTGTATCAACTGTATCATTAGTTTCGGTATTTTCATTTTCGTTCTTATCTTCTAAAACATTATTATTTATTTCCTCAACATGACCAGTATTTACATCTTGCATAGATATTTTAAGAGTAGAATTATTATTATTGTTTTCTAATTTAAAGGCATGATACTGTAAAATTCCAGCTAAACTTATCATAAATACTCCTAAAGAAGCAAGTAATAAGCTCAGCTTACTAACTTTTTTCATAGTTCCTCCTTCACATAAGAACAATAAAATTGTATCAAAAAAACTGTCACTTGTCAAATTTGACAGTCTTTCTGTTATATTATATGCATTTTTTATTTTTTATCTTGACAATACGGAACTTTTTCTTCGACTAATAATAACCAAAGTGCCTCCTACCATAATAATAAGTCCCCCAATTATATAAACAGCATTTGAATTACTACTAGTATTAGGTACATCAATTGGTTTACTATTAAACATTGTCTCTGTTTGAATATCACCAGTCTCTAAGACTCTAAAATCTACTGTTGCTGTATTAACAACATAGCCATCAGGAGCATTTATTTCTTTAAGAGTATAATAACCAATTGGTAATCTTTCTATATAATGTGGTGTATCAGTAGAGGTCCATTCTTCCACTATCTCACCTTTATCATTATATATTATTAACTGAGCCCCTGGTAATTCCTCACTATTAGCCATATCTTTTTTACTAATCATTACTTTAGTATAGTCATTAACAAAATTAACCACAGTAACATTATTATCATCAGTAATACTAAAGTATAAAGGATTATTATTAACAACAAGTCCCTCTTTCGCTTCTAATTGTCTTAAAACATAATCTCCATTATTTAAAGGATCACTAACATATTTTTCATTAGTTGTTGTAAACTCTGTTACCTCTTCTCCATCTCTAGTTTCAATTCTAAATTTAAAGCCTTCTTCTGCTTCTATTTCTACTCTTTTATTATTAATAACTACTTTTAAAACATCATTTACAATATTAACAGTTTGCATTTCTCCAGTTTCTTCTAATTCAAAAGTAATTTTAGAATTAGATAAAACATATCCTGCTGGAGCTTCTATTTCTTCTAACTGATAAGTACCTGCTGCTAGTCTTTTAATTATATGAGGACTATCAGTTGTTACAAAGGTAATTGGTTCCATTGTTCCATCTACCCTAGATAATTTTAAAGTAGCTCCACTAATATACTCCCCAGTACCAGCATCTATTTTACCTAAAGAAACCTCAGTTGGTTTATTTTCAAGAGTAATTTCATAGTTATAATTACTAGCATCAACAGTAAATTCATGTAACGATGTATCTAAAATATAACCATCTATAGTCATAGTCTCTCTTAAGTAATAAGTACCTTCTTCTAATATATTTAAGGTAAGAGGTGTATCACTAGTAACATAATTACCAATTACCTCTTTCTCACTATTTAAAAGTTCATATCTAATACCTGCAAGAGGCATCTTTGTCTCTGCATCTATTTTATTTAAAGTTATATTAATCTTTTCATTAGGCATATTATAGGTAATAACAGAATCTGTATCTTTAATTGTAATTGTCTCTATATGTGTATTTCTAATATAACCAGCAGGTGCTTTAGTCTCTTCTAATTTATAAGTACCACTAGCTAAACCTCTAATAACATGAGCTTCATTACCACTAGTAAACTCTGCGACTGGTTCTCCAGCACTATTAGTAAGTTTTAACTCTGCTCCTGCCATAAACTTACCATCACTATCTACTTTCCCAAGTCTAAGTTCATTTTTCTTATTTTCAAACGTAACATTTATATTTGTTGTTTCATTAGTTACCACAAAGGATACTGGTTCTTCACTTTTAACATAACCACTAGGTGCTTCTGTTTCTCTAACATAATAAGTACCAGGATCTAATTTAGAGATAGTATAAGGACTCTTACTAGAGGTAAAACTTTCTATCACCCTACCACTACTATCAACTATTTCCATTTTAGCTCCAACAACTGCCTCTTTTGTCTCACTATCAATCTTATTAATAGTTATTTGATTTTTACTATTATAGAAAGTAATAGTCAAGTTCTCTGTCATTGTATTTGTAATCGTAAAGGTTAATTCTTCACTGCTAAGTGAATAACCACTAGGTGGAGCTATTTCAATAACTTTATAATTTCCTACTGCTAAACCTGTAATACGATGTGCTTCCCTACCTGTAACCCATTCATCAACTGTACTATTAGTATCAGTATTAACAAGTCTAAGTGTCGCTCCTTCTACAAAGTTATTATCACTAGCATCTCTCTTTTCAATAAGAATTTCATTCTTTTTATCAGCATAATCCACAGTAACCCTTGTATGATCTTTATCTATGGTAAACGTCTTAACCTCATCACTAACTAGATAACCACTAGGTGCAGATATTTCGACTACTTTATATGTTCCTTCTGATAAATTAGGTATTGCTACATAATCAGTTCCTGTTGTAATAGTTGCCACAGTAGCATTATTATTATCAAGAATTCTAAGCACCGCTCCACTAACAACAGATCCTGTATCACTATCTACTTTTCTAATATAAGCTTCAAACCTAGAATTAGTAAGAGTTCTAGAAATATTTAAATTACTACTATCAATCACCACTGTTGTTTCAGCATTATTAATATAGTAACCATTAGGAGCACTTGTTTCTCTAATCTTATATTCACCTGGTAATAAGTTAGAAGTCATATGACTAGTAGTAGTTGTCGTAAAGCTATCAACAACTGTATTAGTCGCTACTCTTACAATCTCTATACTAGCTCCTGCTAAAGGACTATTACCATTACTATCGACTTTATTAACAGTAAGGCTTCCTGTCGGCATAGTTACACTACTACTTATTGTTTTCTCTTTAGGAGTTGCTGCTAAAGTACCAGATATTGCTTGCTGCATATTACTAGCATCTTCTGCTGGAGGATCATAACGATATGCTTCATATTCTGTATAATTTACAACAACACTTATATTAACAGTAATAGGACTACTTATTTTAGCAAGATCAACTCTAAGTTTAAATGGTTGTCCACTATTTATCGTATTACTACCTATCACATTATTATTACTATCAAGTATTTCCACTGCACTATTATTAACACTAACTTTGTAATTTTGAAAACTTACATTAGAATTAACTGTAATATTATCTGTTATTAAATATTTATGATCACTACTCAATTTAAAGTCACTACTACTAATACTAAAACTAGGATTAATGGTAACCGGATTATTTTTAGCATTAACCGCTCCATTTATAAGCGATTCTATATATTGATAATAATTACTTGCCCTAATAACATTTTTCTGATTAGTAGTCAAATTACTTTTACCTTCCGCTAAATCTTGATACCACCATAAAGCTATTTGCGTTAAGTAATCATCATAAGCATCGTTTCCTGTTAATGATTTATTAGGATATCCATTCTGTAACAAATAAACATATCCAGCATCTAATGGAGTAGCATTTTTAGTTATTGTTCTAGGACTATCATTACTAGGCCAACCCTTATCTTTTTCAAGACAATAAACGGTATATCTAAATCCCGTAGAATCAGTCGCATAATATGGAACCAAAGCAATAATTTCATCACCATACAAATTATCAAAAAGACTAACTCTATCTGTCAAAATATTTCCCATTCCTGTCGTTAAAGTATCAGGAAGCTCTGTAGGAGCCCCATATGTAATTAATGGCCCTTTAACTAAAACAACAAAGAGAATAAAGAATAATGCTCCCAAAATAGCATTTTTAACAACATTTTTATCTATCACTGCTACATTACTATATCTCATCTAAATCACCTATCCACCTATCTTAATAAGATTATAGCACGCTAAGAGAAGAAAAAAAAGAAGTATTTAAACTTCTAATTATTTATAAGTGATAAACTAACTTTTTTCTTATCTAAGTCTATATCATCAACATAACAATCAACAATATCCCCTACACTAAACAAGTCACTAGGATTTTTAAGATATTCTTTAGTAAGTTTAGAAATATGAGCAAGTCCATCATTTTTTAGACCAATATCAATGAATAGACCAAAATCAACAACATTACGAACCGTCCCTTGTAACTTATCACCTTTCTTTAGATCTTCAATATGTAAAATATCATTTCTAAGTATAGGTTGCGGATATGTATCACGTAAATCTCTTAATGGTTTTTCTAAAGCTTCTATAATATCAGTAAGAGTATATTGATCTATTTCTAATTCTTTACTTATTTTATCAATATCTAAAGTATTTAATTTATTAACTAATGCTTCTGTTCCTAAATCATTTTCTGTAAAGCTCAAATAAGTAAGAAATTCTCTTGTCTTATCATAACTCTCTGGATGAATAGATGTCTTATCTAAAGGATTATCCCCATCAACTATTCTCATAAAACCTATCGCTTGTTCATAGATTTTATCACTCATTCCTTTTATTTTAATGAGTTCTTTTCTATTTTTAAATTTACCAAACTCTTCTCTCATCTTAACTAAATTATCTATAACTTTTTTATTTAGTCCTGACACATATTTTAGTAGTGATGGACTTGCCGTATTAACATTAACTCCGACACCATTTACCGCTTTACTAACAACAAAGTTTAATGATTCATCTAATTTTTTTACCGGAACATCATGTTGATATAACCCAACTCCAATACTTTTAGGATCTATTTTTACAAGTTCTGACAAAGCATCTTGAACTCTTCTTCCAATACTAACAGCGCTTCTTTTTTCAACAGTCAAATCAGGAAACTCTTCTATTGCAAGTTTACTAGCCGAATATACTGATGCTCCCGCTTCACTTACGATTATATAGGATACATCTTTCTTACAATCTTTAATAGTATCCGCTACAAAAGCTTCACTTTCTCTTGATGCTGTTCCATTTCCAATAGCAATAACATCGATATTATATTTATCAATTAATTCTAATAATTTCTTTTTAGAACCCTCAATATCATTATGAGGTTCTGTTGGATAAATTACGGCAATCTCTAAGACTTTACCCGTTTTATCTAAGACCGCAAGTTTACACCCTGTTCTAAAAGCGGGATCAAACCCTAACACTGTTTTATCTTTTAAAGGAGGAGTTAACAAAAGTTTCTCTACATTAGTAGCAAAAGTATCAATCGCTCTTTCTTCCCCTTTTTCTTTCAATTCACTCCGTACCTCTCTATCAACACTAGGTAATATCAATCTCTTAAGACTATCATTAATCGCTTCACTTATTATTTCTTTACAGAATGATTCTTTATTTTTAATAACTTTATTCTCTAAATAAGCAGTTATTTTCTCTACATCATAATCTAACTTAACACTAAGAACATCTTCTTTTTCCCCACGATTAATCGCTAGTATTCTATGTGGTTTAATATATTTAACTGCCTCAGTAAAGTCATAATAATTACTATAAACTTTCTCTTCATCTACAGCATTTTTCTTTAACTTACTAACAATAACCCCTTCTTTAAATATATAGCTTCTAATCCATTTTCTATAATAAGCATTATCACTAATCCATTCTGCAATAATATATTTAGCTCCCATAACAGCATCTTCTACTGTCTTTACCTTATCATTAATAAATTTACTAGCAATAGTATTAATATCTCCCTTCACAGGACAAGACATAATAATCTTAGCAAGAGGCTCTAACCCATTATTAATCGCATCCGTTGCCTTAGTCTTTTTCTTCTCCTTATAAGGACGATACAAGTCATCTACCTCAACAAGCTTAGTACAATTCATAATAGATGTTTTTAACTCATCGGTAAGTAATCCTTTCTCATCAATAAGTCTAATAACATCCTCTTTTCTCTTAAGTAAATTAACTTGATACTGATATACATCATCAATTGATTTAATAACCTCTTCATTTAAAGCTCCAGTCGCTTCCTTACGATATCTTGCAATAAAAGGAATAGTATTTCCTTCTTCTAATAGTTTTAACACTGTCATAACTTGTTTTTTACTTATATTTAAATCTTTACTAATACTTTCAATAATTACATCATTCATACATATCCTCTTTTCTAACAATATCTATTTTATTACAAAGACCAAAGAGAGAAAAGAAAAAAAGTGCAATTTGACACTTTTTTCTATTGTAACAACAGCAATGCCTTATAATTTTTGTTGTTCACACACAAAACATTTGACGAATAAGATGGTAATTTCCTACTATAATATATTCTAATCTAATTATAGCCAAATTAATTTAGTCATCAGTCTAGGTAATACATTCCCTAGAATGCTGACATTTAACTTACTAACTGTATTTCAAATGGTGAATTCAAGGTCCCATCACCATTTACAATTTGCACGTTAGATTTTAGATTTATAGATGGCCGGACGCCGTACACAGTGGACGGATTGTAGCTGGCCGCGTTGCCAGTGCTGTACACGCTCCACACGTAAGACGCACTATATGGTGTTATGGTCCAATAATATGTATTGTTACCATATCTATCAAATTGTCCTGCCATTAATTCTCCTAAGCGTAGTAATCCTACCTTTGCTGTTGTCGTACTTGATGTCAGAATATTATCCGTAGTATTTGTATATTTGGCTAGTTTATATGAGGCACCACTTCCTGCTGTTCCCAAATACCATGTTGTCGCATCTTCTATCATTGCTATATCTTCATCAGTCAAATAGCCATTTCCCGTATTCAAATAGTCATTATTCAAAAATGTTCCTATTGTATTAGTACTTGAAAATGTTGCATTACTACCAAAAGCATTTGTTACAAACGTCCCTTCACTCTTTAACGGTTCTGCACTGACTATTTTAGTACCACTACCATTTTCATGACTTACTATTCGATATAGATTATTTTCGCCACTACCAAATCTTATGTATTCTCCACTATATCTACTGGAAAGTAGTGTTCCTGATAGATTAGTATCATTATCGCCATTTAAGCGATAAGGGTTATCTATCGTTCCATCACCATCTACGATACGAACGCTAGATTTTAGATTTATAGATGGCCGGACGCCGTACGCAGAGGCCGGATTGTAGCCGCTGCCCGCGTAGCCATTGCCGCCCACGTCCCACACGTAAGACGCACTATAAGGAGTGATACTCCACCAATAAAGTCCGTTGTTTAAATAACCATTACTATAAGTAGTACCACTATAACTCATAGTATATTCATATATATTTAAAAGCCCTACCGCATCAGTTACCACTATAGTAGACTCAGGCTTACTTGTAGATGTAGTTAATGTAGCATTCCATACGCTATCCATCTTTATAAATTTCTCTGGTTCTCTTAAATTACCCAAAAAACCATCCACACTCGTATCATTTAACCACTCTTCCATATAACTACCTTCAAAAGCAGTACTACCACTTGAATAAGTAATTGTACTTATATTCCACTGAGTCACCAACTTAACACTATTATCAGCAGGATCTATACTTACTGCTCTCCATAACTTTCCACTATACCAGATATAATTATTTGGATCTGTTCCTGTTATAAATGTTTGATCTGGATCTGTTGTATTTATCGCTCCATTTTCTCCTACTCCTGCAAGTAATACCTCTGCTACTGTTGGATCACTCATTTCTTCAAACAAATGCCCATTACTAGGTAGTGCTAAATCATTATAATCTAGTCCTACTTGTACTCCTAAGGTAACTGTTGCATTACTACCAGAATTATTAGTTACCCTTATCTTATAAACATTACTAGCTCCGACACTACCATCTGCTTCCAAATTAACCCCTGTTGCTGCAGGTGGTGTACTTAAGCCATCCCCTGTTACATATCCAGCAGTTACTCCATCAGGTAATGCTCCTACGTAATAGAAATTAAATCTTGCTATTCTACTATTAGGATTACTTAGAGTAACTGTAAACTCTTTAGTCTCTCCACTATTAACACTAAGTATATTTCCACTAGCTCCATCAATACTTAAATCATATGACAATGTTCCTGTTACAATACTAATAGCATTACTCTTTTCTTTACTAACTGTAAACATCGCATATGAATAATATCCACCTACTATTAGTAATGTTAATATAATCACTACTAACATATAAATCTTACTAAATTTTGTTTCTAACAGTATTTTTTTCATTTTTTACTCCTTTTTAAATATAGATATTCTTGACATTATTTACATTATACCCTGTTTTTTAAGTTCTATACATCTAGTTATATAACCAGTTTACAAAACACACTAAAAAGAACAGAATACGCCTATCCTGTTCCATTATCATATTGAAAGAAAGTACTTATTTGTTTAAAACTACCCCCCCCCAGTTAACACATTGTGAACTGAATACTCTTGCCATTTTCATACCTTCTTTCCTATAGATTGACGAATTAATTTACCCTGGAAATTTAAATTAGTCTATCTACTATTCTTTTCTTACCTTGATATCTTTTAGTTAATTATATACTATATTTAATCATTTCGACAATACTAAATATTAGAATAGACAAACTCTTTACACTTATTATCCATAGCTAAAAAACTAACTTTACTACTGACAAAATCAGTATATACGATATAATTATATTGATGGCGACTTTATAACTATATAGAAAGGATGATTAAATTGGAAAATAATAATGTAATAGAAAATAAGTTTTTAATATACGAGGCAGAAAATAATATTAAAGTTGAAGTTATTTTAGAAGAAGAAAATGTTTGGCTTACTCAAGAACAGATAAGTAAATTATATAATAAGGCTAAGTCTACAATTAATGAACATATCAAGAATATATTTGAAGAAGAAGAATTAGATAAAAATTCAGTTATTCGGAATTTCCGAACAACTGCCAAAGATGGTAAATCATATAATATTAATTATTATAATCTTGAAATGATAATTGCTATTGGGTTCCGTGTAAAATCGAAAGAAGGCACTAAATTTAGAATGTGGGCTAACGAAAAATTAAAAGAATATTTAGTAAAAGGATATAAGATCAAGCGAAAAAGTCTTTTGGAGAAAAATATTAGATATATATGCTACCTCAATTGATTATAATCCTAAGAAAGAAATTACAATTAATTTTTTCAAAACTATCCAAAACAAAATGCACTATGCAGTTTCTAATAATACTGCTGCAGAAATAGTTTATAATAGAGTTGATAGTACTAAAGATAATATAGGTCTTACAAATTTTAAAGGAGATATGCCTACCAGAAAAGAAACAGAAATTGCTAAAAATTATTTAACTCATGAAGAGCTACAAGTTTTAAATAGATTAGTGTCTGCTTATCTTGAGCTTGCTGAGATTAATGCTTTAAAAAGAAAAGCAATGACAATGCAAGATTGGATTAATGAATTAGATAATTTCTTAAAATTGACACATAATGATATATTACATACTAAAGGTAACATTTCACCTGAAGAAGCTTTAAAAAAGGCTTATGAAGAATACGATAAATATATGCAAAATCATTTAACTAAAGCTGAAAAAGATTATTTAGAGATTATGAATATCGAAATAAAGGAAATAAATAATAATTATTAATGCCATAATAAAAACTTAGGCTATTCATTATACCAATGTTCTCTATAATGATATTGCTTTTTTAAAACATACTTTTAAATCTCATCTTTACACTAAAGAATTAATTTATTATTTTCTTTAGAACTAATGACTTTTAGAAAGAAAATTGATACAATATAAATAATAAAACGAGGTGATAAGATGAATGATTATATTCCGCCATTTAAAATTACAAATGAAATGTTAAAATTAGTTTCAAATATTATGGAAAAAATAGGAAAACTAGATAATTACTCTAATTTAGACAAAACTCCATATTTAAGAAAACAAACTAAAATAAACTCAATTCACTCTTCTCTAGCAATTGAAAATAACAGCCTAAGTCTAGGGCAAGTAAAAGATGTAATTAATGGTAAAATAGTTATTGGTAAACAAAAAGATATACAGGAAATTAAAAATGCTTATAAAGCTTATGAGATGTTAAAAGATATCAATCCATATTCTATTGAAGATTTAAAAAAAGTTCATGGAATAATGACATTTTTAACAGTAAAACAATCTGGAGAGTTTAGAAAAGGTCCAGAAGGTGTATTTGATGGTGATAAATGTATCTTTATCTGCCCACCAGAAGAAATGGTTAATCCATTAATGAATAATTTATTTTCCTGGCTAAGAAAAAATAAAGAAATTATTCACCCCTTGATTTTATCTAGTGTTTTTCATTATGAATTTGTTTTTATTCATCCTTTTAGCGATGGAAATGGTAGAATGGCAAGACTATGGCAAAATTCACTATTATATCAATGGAAAGATATTTTCGAATATTTGCCCATTGAATCTAAGATTCATAAATATCAAGAAGAATATTACAATGCAATTGCTGAAAGTCACAAAAATGGAAATTCAAATTGCTTTATAAATTTTATGTTAAAAATGATAGATGAAACACTAGATGAAGCTATAGAGACATCTTTTTTACCTATTACTAATGAACTTATTAATATAAATAGATTATTAGAGGCAATGGAATTAAATACCCCCCTAACTGCAAGTGAAATAATGGCAAAATTAGGAATAAAATCTAAAGAAACGCTAAGAAGTCAATATTTAGATCCAGCTATTAAACAAGGACTTATTAATCTTACTATTCCAGATAAACCTACAAGCAAAAACCAAAAATATTATAGGAATTAATTTTAAGTAGCATTTAAGCAAGATTTAAGCAAGATAACTATCCATTTAGTTATCTTTTTTATAAACAAATGTCCCTCATTCACATATCCTATAATAGGTGTTGCATATGACTATTAAATATAAAGATATTAATTTAAACTATGAGAAATATGGTGATAATAAAAATGTTGTTATCATATTACCAGGTTGGGGAGAAACCCGTAATACTTTTCTAGAAATAATTAATATTTTAAAAATAGATTATACTGTTTATATCATTGATTATCCAGGCTTTGGGAAAACTAATTTTCCTAATTATGATTTAACATTAGATGACTATGCCCATTTAATTATTCATTTTCTAACTGAATTAAACATCAAAAAGCCTAATATAATCGCTCATTCTTTTGGTGGTAGAATTGCTATTCTTTTAAATAGCACTTATAATATCATATTCAAAAATCTTATCTTAATTGATAGTGCTGGTATAAAGCCTAAAATGACTTTAAAGAAAAAATTACGCTTAAAGTGTTATAAAACTTTGCAAGCTTTTGCTAACCATCTTCCTAAGAAACTAAAAAAGAAATTTAAGACTTATTTGTTTAATAAATTTTCATCAAGTGACTATCAAGCTCTTAACCCTAAAATGCGTAATACATTTAAAAATATTATTAATAAAGATCTAACTAATAACCTTCCTAACGTTAATGCCAATACCTTAATACTATGGGGAGAAAAAGACCTAGATACTCCTTTAAGAGATGCTAAAATAATGCACAAAAAAATAACAAAGAGTGAGCTTATTATTTTTCCTAATTGTACCCACTTTTGTTATTTAGAAAATACTTATGTCATTATCAGAATAATTCTCTGTTTCTTAGATGATTAGAAAGAAACGACTTAGAAACGGCCGCCTCCACCTCCACCACCGAAGGAACCTCCACCACCAATAGAGCCTCCTCCAAAACCAGTTCCACTAAATCTTTGACTAGCTGCAATTGATGATCTTGATGAAGCAATTGCTGTATGAACACTATTATTAATACTTGAATAAATACTTGATGTTACTAAATAATGAGTAAGGAATGGATCATAACCCATATAAACTGTACTTGTATTAGTATCAATAGAAGCTACTTTTATTTCCATTTCTTTCGACAATTTATCTGCACAATCTAAGACAACTGCATATACCAAATATTTATCCCATAAAGCTACCTCTGGTAATTCTTTTTCATCAAACCTACTAAAATCCTCTAAGAATCTCTTATGAGCCATCCATTCGGCATAATGTAAAGCCCCTTTCTTAGTATAAGATCGTCTTGTTAAAACAAATATTATTAAAATAAAAATAAGAACAAAAATAATACTAGCTAATATTGAAAGTTCAAGAGAAAAATTAACAAATAATAACAATATTCCCAAAATGCAAAGAATAACTGTTGGAACTATCATACCAGAGTTAGTATTATAGAACCCTTCTTTTTTCCCAAGTTTCGTAGCTGTTTTTATAAAGTTATTATAAATATTCATAAAACTTTTAGCATTATTTAAACTAGAACAATGTTTCTTTATTGAAGATAAAATAACCTCTTTAGAATTTCCTACCTCGTTAATAATTAAATTTAAAGCAATCTTCTCTACATCAGTTAAACTATTTTCATCATATTCTTGTAATACTAGTTTATAGTCTGCTTTTTTCTTGCTTTCAACCTTTTCAACTTTTAGTACTTTTTTATAAATTAAATTCAGTATTGTTGCTGATAAACTTTTTTCAGTAACATTTACATCTAACAAATATTCTAAAACATATGGACCATAATCACCTGGAAAATCTCTAAAATATTCCATATTAAAATTAGTTTTCTTTGTACTTTTTTCTTTTAAATAAGCAACAACAGCAATAAGTATAGCTACTATAATCCAAATAATACTTACTATTGTCATAATAGTATTAGTTCTATTTATCGTCTCTCTTTCCGCATTCGCTTCCTCACTAAGTTTAGTCTGATAAGAAATAATAGCATCTTTTGCTTCAAAACCACTATATTTACTAGCATACGGTACTAAAGTTTTATTAAAGATTAATCTTACACTAACAGGATTATAAGCTCCCAGAAAATTAAATGTACCCACCGCTTCTTTATTAGTAGTTCTTTCAATATTACCATTTAAAGGTCCATGCAACCAGACTCTATAATCATCATCACTATTAGGTAATACAACTTTAACCTCAAAGTCATCTATATTTTCATTATAGCCATTACCTAAAACATTCCAAGCAAACTCCGCAATATCATCATGAACGACAACAACATTTGTAACTGTATATTCTATATAGAATATCTCATCTAAACTACTAGGATTATAAAGTTTTAAGTAAGTATCACTTCTTGAATCATAATTAATATACTTACCACTTTCCCCATCGCTAGCATAACTAACCTCATCAAAATAGTTGATATTATTATTAAAATCATCAAAAGTAAGTTCTCCATCATCTAAAATTGCACCAGCTCTTACATTAATAATACTATCACCGTTATATAAGGTACTATCTCCTTCTACATCTTTAACCGTCCCTGTCGCATAACTAGCATTAGAATTAGCAGCGAAAACTATTCTCTCTAATCCATTATAATCCCCATTTAACTTAATGAGCTCTCTTACTCTAATAGAACCATCCTCTTCTATATTTATTAAACTCAAGAACTTTTCAGTTGGTTCACTATCAAAAGCTGTAAGTAAAATTGATAAACCAAAAATAGATACTAATGCAATAAGTGTTACTACTATAACATTCTTATTTTTACCCATATAATTCACTCCTTAGAAAAAAAGCTTGCTAAACAGCAAGTTTAAAATGATACTTTTGGTGCTTCTTTATCTTTATCATCTATTTCAAAGAATTCTTCTTCTTTAAAATGGGCTATACTTGCCACAATATTACTTGGTATAGATTGTACTTTATTATTATAAGTAAGTACCGTATCATTATAGAATTGTCTCATTGTACTTATTTTATCTTCAGTATCTCTTAAATCATTTTGCAAAGATATAAAGTTTTGATTAGCTTTCAAATCAGGATATGCTTCTGCTAAAGCAAATAAACGACTTAACATATTAGTAAGTTCTCCATTCGCTTTCATTTCTTCTTCTTTAGTTCCTGCTGTATTAAAACTATTTCTAGCACTAATAACATCATCTAAAGTAGATTTTTCATGAGTTGCATAACCTTTAACTGTTTCAACTAAATTTGGAATTAAATCCGCTCTTCTTTTAAGTTGCACATCAATTTGACTCCATTGATCTTTAACTCTATTTCTTAATGAAATTAATGAGTTATATGTAGCTACAAACCAAAGAACAATAATTACAATAATGACTACTACAACTATCGCAATAATTAAACCTGTTGACATATTTTCCCTCCTTAAATTAATTATATATGAAATTAAAAAAAAATTATAGTATAAATTAATAATTTATGGTAAAGATATGTCTAGGAGATGATTTTATGAATATAGAAGGTTATATTATAAATAATTTTAAGAATGATAATAAGGAAGAAATATGTCAAGCTATTGAAGAATCTATAAAATCTAATGATGAGGTTACTCTTCCTGGTATGGGGGTATTCATGAAAATAATTTGGTCTCATTCTAATCAAAAGTTAAAAGATGAAATGTTAAGTATTCTTGAAAGTAATTTAAAGTAACAAAAGAACTGTTAGAAAAAATCAACAGTTCTTTATTCATTTTTTAATAACCAATCTATTATATTAATAACCTTAATACCATTATAATCATTACTAAATGGTCTATCCATCGTAAGTATTATCTTCTCATAATTATCTTCAATACTCTCTAAACTACGTATTTCTCTTTCTTTAACCTCTTCTGTTGCTAAAGTTTGCGTTACTTGATAATACTTTATAACATTAAAGTTTTTTGCCACAAAGTCAATTTCATAATCATTAGATTTACCTATATTAACCCTATATCCTCTTCTTAATAATTCTAAATAAACTACATTTTCAAGTAAATGTCCCTCATCTATATTTCTAAACCCTAATATTATATTTCTTATTCCTATATCTGCTATATAATACTTACCTAATGTTTTTAATAATGATTTATTTCTTATATCAGTTCTATCTGCTTTATACATTATAAATGATTTTTCTAACATATTTAAGTAATTATCTATTGTTTGATGATTAGAATTTACCGTTATTTTATTACTATTTAAATAATTACTTATCTTTGTAGATGAAATAGGACTACCAATATTATTTGCTAAATACTTTATAATATTTTCTAACAAAGCGGTATCTTTTATATTATTTCTATCTATGATATCTTTTTTACAATAGTATTATAAATATCATTCAAATAAGATAATACTAATTCGTCATTATATTTAATTAAAGTTATCGCTGGTAATCCACCATATTTTAAGTATTCTCTAAACTTATTATCTAAATTACTAGTATCATCATATTTATTAAATATTAAATATTCTTTAAATGATAAGGGATACATTTTTATTTCTATATATCTACCTGATAGCAAAGTTGATAACTCTGAAGATAAAAGATAAGCATTAGATCCAGTTATATATATATCTATATCAAAGTCAACATTAAACGAATTAATTGCTTTTTCCCAAGATTCTACATTTTGAACCTCATCTAACAACAAATAAACTTTATCTTTTTTATTTTTTCTTTAACATAGTTATATAAATCTTTATAATTCTTTATATTATCAAATAAAGCAGACTCAAAATTCATATGTATTATATTATCTTCAGCAATATTATTATTAATAAGATAATCTTTAAACATTAGCAAAAGCGTTGATTTACCACAAGTTTTAACACCCGTTATTACTTTTATAAAAGGCTTATCTTTTGCATCTATCATTTTCTTTAAATAATTCTCTCTTACTATCATAGCTAATCACCATTAAAGAATATTTTAAAATTTGTATTTTGTAAAGTTTTGCAAACAAACTTGCAAAACTTATTTTTTTTAGCATTTTTGCAAACGTACTAAAATCTTTTTTTCTTTAAAACTTTAGTAAGCATATCTCTATTATCTTGATAATCACTGGACATCATATATTCATCTAACTTTTTATTAAAAATATCATATATGACTAAAACATTATCATTTATTAATGGCATTACACTGTTTAATTTAGTTAATTGATATATTCCAACATTTTCAGGAATTGCCATTAATAACCATGGTGTTGATATTACAAAAGATAAAAAGGAAGCATAAGCAAAATCTATTGAAAGATTAGTAACATCTGCAAAACTAACATTTAGATGATTCTCACTATTAATAAGTCTAAAACCATTATCATGACTACCACTAACACTAAGTTCTTTAACAAAAACTCCTACATTCGTTTTCTTCACAAAAGAATCACTTGGATATACTTCAACCCTATTTCCCTCTATCATTTTTTACACTCCCACTGTCATCGTTTCTGGTAAAGTTGAACCACCATCAATAACAATACTAGTACCCGTTATATAACTAGATAAATCACTAGCAAGAAAACATGCAAGTTCCCCTAATTCTAGCGGTGTTCCTAATCTTTTCATAGGAATAAATCCTGCTATTCCGTTAATAACACTCTCTGGATCACTAGGATTACTCTCTTTAGCCATTCCTTCGACCATAGGAGTTCTAATATATCCTGGTAATATAGCATTTACTCTAATACCATGATCTACCTCTTCCCTAGCTAAAGCTTTTGTAAATCCAATTAAAGCTGCTTTTGTCGTTGCATAAGCTACCTCACCACTATCTGCAACCATCTCCCCTGTAACACTAGATAAATTAATAATACTTGCTTTCTTACTAGCTCTTAACATTGGTAATAATACTTTGGTTACATTCCAAGTTCCTTTGATATTAATATCAAAATGTAAATCTCTAAGTTCTAAAGACATCTTCTCAAATGTTTCTAACTTACAAATACCCGCATTATTAACAAGAATATCAATATGATCATAATATTTTTTAATAATATCAACAGTCTGTTCTAAAGCTGTAATCTCACTAATATCAACTCTAATACCTAATACTTTTTTATTTAAAGCTGCAAATTCATTAACTGTCTCAGTAAGACTTTCAGCTTTATCTAAGATAATAACGGAAGCTCCATAATTAAGTAAGGCTTCTACAATTCCTTTACCATTACCCATCGCTCCCCCAGTCACTACGGCAATTTTTCCTTCTAAATTCATCTTAATCCTCTTTTCTATTACTCATATTTTTCATTTTATCATACTGCTTATACATATATTGTACACTATTTTCTAAGAAAAAGTAATGATAGACATAAAAGCCATCAAAAATTAATAAGATAAAGAAAATAAGAAACAACATAAAGATGTATTGTGTTAGATATAAAATAAAGATTGTAAAAAGAACATAAGTTAAAGTTATAACTAAGTGAATAATTCTCTCTTGTTGAAATAACTTAATCTTTAAAAGATGTTCATCTCTATCTTCTTTCGTAAATTTTTCTTTATTTTTAATCCTCAAATCTATTTTATTTATATACTCTCTCATATATTCCCTCATAATAACTCCTCTCTTACCTTAAGTTTATCAAAAAAAGTAAAAAAAAGAAACATAAATATATTTGAGTTTAGGTTTTTTACAAAAAAAGCATCAAAAATTTATAAATTTTATATTCAAACACAATAATGTACCAAA
>CALVIR010000007.1 GCA_944331915.1 uncultured Bacilli bacterium
GATTTGTTGAAATCATTAATACATAAAATAGAAGTAGATGACAATAGAGTTGTTACGATAATTTTTAAGAATCAATTCATACCAGATTATTCTTATCAATATATTGATGAAAATTTAAATAGAAATCCCTATGGGAGAAAAGGAAAATCAAAAAATAAATAATTAAATCACACAAGCACCTTCCCCAGGTGGAGAAGGAGCTGAGGTAATATATGCTCTTAGAAATAATTCAACTTTGGCACAAAATATTTTAGAAGAAATAGGATCTGAGGGACAGATTATGCGTAAATATTATCAACGACGGTTGCCAGAAGATCCATCTAAAGATTATTATTATATTATTAGAGAAACAACTCCAATGCAATCTTTACTAGTTGAATATGGTTTTATTGACAATGCTAATGATAGAGTGAAATTACAGAATGATTTACTTAATTATGTTGAAGCAGTAGTTAGAGCGATTGCTGAATATGCTGGTGTTCCTTATACAGGACCAGGTGGAGGTAATAATAATTTTTATACTGTTAAAAAAGGTGATAGTCTTTGGAGTATTGCTAAGGCTTTTGGAGTAAGTGTTCAAGAGTTACGTGATGCTAATAATCTTACTAGTGATGTATTACAAGTTGGTCAAATATTAAGAATACCGACCACAGAAGATAATGAAAATGGTACTGGGGAGACGCTTTATACTGTAGTTCGGGGTGATAGTTTATGGAGTATAGCAACAAGGTTTGGGGTAAGCGTTCAGGCTATAAGGGATGCTAATAGTCTTGCTAGTGATGTGTTGCAAGTTGGTCAAGTTTTAGTAATACCTGGTAGTGGATCAAGTGGTGATAATAATAACAATGTTCCGACAACTACTTATACTGTTAAACGAGGAGATAGTTTATGGAGTATTGCTAATAATTTCGGTATAAGTGTCCAGACTTTACGTGATTTAAATAACTTGACAACAGATACTTTACAGATAGGACAGGTTTTGTTAGTACCTAGTGCTAGTGGTGATACAGGTGAAGGAGAAGATAATAATATTCCAACAACTGCTTATACTGTCAAAAAAGGAGATAGTTTGTGGAGTATTGCTAGTAACTTTGGGACAAGTGTCCAGACTTTACGTGATTTAAATAACTTGACAACAGATACTTTACAGATAGGACAGGTGTTATTAGTACCTAGTACTAGTGGCGATACAGGTGAAGGAGAAGATAATAATATTCCAACAACTACTTATACGGTTAAACAGGGTGATAGTTTATGGAGTATTGCTAATAGCTTTGGAGTGACAGTTCAAGATTTAAAAGATGCTAATAGTCTTACTAGTAATTTACTTTCAATAGGGCAAATACTTGTTATACCTAATGGTAATGTTAATACTAATCCTACTGAGCAAACTTATACGGTAAAAAGTGGTGATAGTTTGTGGAGTATAGCTAATCGTTATAATACAACAGTGGATACCTTGAAAACTCTAAATAACTTAACATCTAATCTTCTTTCAGTTGGTCAAATATTAAAAATTCCTAACAATTAATTGTAAAATAAGGTAAAAGTAATTGATTTTACTATTCTTTCATGCTATTCTTATTATGTAAGCAAGATTGCTTAGAATATAGGAGGTTTTATAAAAATGAAAAAAGTAGAATTAGTTGAATCTGTTGCAGAAAAAGCTGGTTTAACAAAAGCTGATGCAACTCGTGCTATTGATGCTTTTGTTGAAACTATTTCTGAGACATTAGCTAAAGGAGATAAAGTTCCAGTAGCTGGATTTGGTACATTTGGAGTATCAGAAAGAGCAGCTCGTGAAGGACGTAATCCTAGAACTGGTGAACCAGTTAAAATTGAAGCTAGAAAAGTTGTTTCATTTAAAGCAGGTTCTGCACTTAAAGATGCAGTAAATTAAAAAGAGCCAAATAATGGCTTTTTTGTTTATGATTATTTATTTGTTAATTATCAATATAATCACTTTTTTCATTTTTGGTTTAGATAAATTATATGCTTTAAAAGGGTATTATCGTATTAGTGAAAAAATATTATTCCTGTTAATATTTTTAGGAGGCTTTGGTGGGAGCTTAATAGCGATGTTTATATTTAGACATAAAATAAGAAAATATAAGTTCTTTTTAGGCAATTTTTTTTCGTTTTTTCTATGGTTATATTTACTCTTAAACTTTG
The DNA here is from genome assembly GCA_944331915.1 of uncultured Bacilli bacterium. Taxonomy (GTDB): domain Bacteria; phylum Bacillota_I; class Bacilli_A; order RF39; family UBA660; genus Onthousia. The sequence continues at coordinate 2,173 of CALVIR010000007.1, forward strand.
CGTAATTTGCAGAAATTTGGTACAATTATAGTGGTGATAATTAATGCTAGATGTGGCTTTGAAAATGATAAATACAATTAGTGATAATGGTTATGAAGCTTATATTGTAGGAGGCTTTGTAAGAGACTATTTAATGGGGAAAAAGTCAAACGATGTGGATATTACGACTAATGCTAAACCTAAAGAGTTGCTTGATATTTTCCCTACAGCAGTAATTGATAATGCAGATTATGGGAGCGTGATAGTTTATTTTAAAGATATAAGATTTGAAATTACTACTTACAGGGTGGAAGAAAATTATTCTGATAATAGGCATCCTGATACAATTAGATATGTTAATAGTTTAGATGAAGACTTAAAGCGAAGAGACTTTACAATTAATACGATTTGTATTGATAAATTTGGTCAGGTATGTGATAAGTTGCAAGGAAAAGAAGATATAGAAAAACGGTTAATTAAAACAGTAGATGATCCATTTGTATCTTTTGCTCATGATGCACTTAGAATATTAAGAGCGATTAGATTTGCTACAACTTTAGATTTTGAACTTGATCCGGCAGTTAGAGAAGCGATAAAAGAAAATAAGTATTTATTAGATGAATTATCATTTAATCGAAAGAAGGAAGAGTTAAATAAAATATTTGGTAGTACTAATTTAATTAAAGGTGTTACCTTGATTAAAGACTTGGGATTAGAACATATTTTAAAACTTGATAAAATAGATAAAATAAAAAATTGCAGTCAAGTAATTGGCGTTTGGACAATTTTAGAGGTTGATGATATATATCCTTTTACGAGAAATGAACTTAAATTAATGAAAGATATTAGAAAAGCACTTAAGAATAATCCTTTGAAGGCGGAAACCTTATATAAATATGATTTATATGTTTGTTCTGTAGCGGCAGAATTACTTGATATTCCTAAAAAAGATATTGCTAATGTTTATAGTAAAATGCCAATTCATAAAAGAGGGGATATCGTTATTGATACGCATGATATTATAGATCATTTAAAAATTGAGGAGGGTCCTATTATTAGTGAGATATGGGATAAGTTAGAAAATGCAATTTTAAATAATGAGGTTACTAATGATAAAAAACAGTTGCTTTCCCTAGTAGAAAAGATATATACTAAATTAAGTAATTAAGGGAGGAGAATAATGAAACAGCAATATTTGTTTAATCTTTTGACTGAAAAAAATATTGTAGTACCTTTAATATATTTTAAACACTATAAAGAATTAAAGATAAATCTAGATGAGTTATTATTTTTGATGTATATAAAAGCAATGGGAACAAAAATAACTTTTAATCCTAGTAATATGGCTTTAGAGTTAGGACTAGATGTAAAAGATATTATGAGATTAGTTTCTAGTTTGACAGAGAAGAAATTACTTGTTATTAATACTTATAAAAACGATAAAGGAATTATGGAAGAAGCTTTAGATATTTCCTTATTTTATGAAAAAGTTATGAGTTTAATATGTAATGATGCTTTAGAAGATAAACAGATAGATGATAGTATTTTTACAACGATTGAAAAAGAATTTGGACGAACTTTAAGTTCAAGTGAGGTTGAATTTATTAAAGCTTGGGCTAGTAATTTTGATACAAGTCTTATTGCTAGTGCAGTTAAAGAGGCTACTCTTAATGGTGTACCTAGTGTTAGATATATTGATAGAATTCTTTATGAATGGGATAAAAAGGGGATAAAGAATGCAGATGATGTTAATCATTTCTTAAATAAAAAAGAGAAAGATTTAAAGGAACCAGTGGAGGTGTTTGATTATGACTGGTTTGATGATGAAGAAGAGTGAAAGAGTAGAGAAAATTGAGGAGTATTTAGAAGAGTTGTTTTTAGATCCTAAATGTGAACTTAATTATAATAATGATTATCAGTTGTTAATCGCGATAATGTTAAGTGCACAGACAACGGATAAGAGAGTTAATATGGTAACAGATGTTTTGTTTACAAAGTATAATACTCTTGAAAAGTTAAAAAATGCTAATATAGAAGATTTAGAAACTATTTTAAGACCTCTTGGATCATTTAGAAAGAAGGCTTTATATGTAAAAGAAATTGCAACTTTGCTTGTTGATAAATATCAGGGCAAAGTTCCAGTTGATAGAGATATTTTAGAGTCTTTTCCAGGAGTGGGCAGAAAGACAGTTAATGTATTTTTTAGTGAATTTTATCATCTTCCAGCGATAGCAGTTGACACTCATGTTGAAAGGGTTTCAAAAAGATTAGGGTTAGCGAAAGAAGAGGATAGTGTTAGAGAGGTAGAAGAAAAATTAAAGAAAGCATTTAAGAAAGAAGATTGGGCGAAAAGACATTTACAACTTGTACTTTTTGGAAGGTATCATTGTAAAGCGGTTAAACCTAGTTGTGATGATTGCAAATTAAAAGAAATATGTAAGTATCAAAAAAAGAAGCCTTGAGCTTCTTTTTTTATGGACTAGTTTCTTCGGTAGGTGTTTCTCCTTCAGTACCACCACCGCCACTTGGAAGGTTTTCCGGTTCGATAGTAATTGTAATATTACCTGTTTCTTTAGTTTCACCATCATAAGTGAAACGATATCTTAATGTATAAGTTCCTGGTTCTGTTAAAGTAGTAATACTTGCATCAGTACTTGGCCCGGAGATACTAGATAGACGCCAGTTGCTGGTATCATCAGTTACATCTTCACCATTATTAGTAACGGTTATATAATCGGTGATACTACTAATAGTAAATTTTGTAAAGGTTTGAGCAGATAATTTATTAGCATTAATACTTAGATTAGAACTTTTCTTTTCTAATTTATAAGTAGCAGCTTCACTATCAAGACCATCATATTTTCGATAAGTAGCGACAACTTTATAAGTTCCGTACGGATTAGATGGATTATTTATTGTATAAGTTGTATTAGTAGTAAAGCCTAATAGAGTGTTATTAAAGTAAACATTATAACCAAAGTCACCATAAGATGAATCTGTTACACCTGGATTAACACCAGTCCAAGTTAATATTACTTTACTATTATCATAGGTTGCTACTAGGTTTGTTGGTTTAGAAAGATTACTTACGGCAGTACTGTTTTGAGGTTCATGACCTTTTTTAAATAGTTCATATATAACTGATCCAGTATAACCACTACCAGCGACACGAGCGGTACTACTGTTAGCGACAAGAGGAACACTTACAACACTATCTGGCATCGTGAATTCTTCTTTATCTTTTTCAAAAACCTCATTGGCTAAAGCGGTAAATAATCTATCACGTTGGACAGTTCCAGATAAGTTATGGCAGTAGTAACCTTGACTAACTAAATCAGCATTAGTTTTTTCATATCCATACCACATGGCAATAACGGTTTTAGTAGTATAACCAACAACCCAAGAATCTCTAATAGCATCATCTGCCATACCAAGACGTTCTCTTGTAGCGGCATCAAAGTTAGTAGTTCCAGTTTTCATAGAAACACGGTCCATTGCTCCGCCACCGGTAATACTGGTATCATCTAAGATACTTGTAATCATATAAGCGGTAGAGTCTTCCATTGCTTTAACTTTATTACTTTCATGTTCATATTCTTCACCAGTTTTAGTGAAGACAACTTTACTAACAGCATATGGTTCATTGTAGTAACCACCGTTAGAGAAAGCTGCATAGGCAGCGGCCATATCTAGAGAATTAACTCCAGTGAAAGCTCCTAAAGCGTGAGCTTCATGGATTTTACCATTTTCAATTTCAGGTTCAATACCTAGTTTTTGAACAAATTCGATAATCTTAGAATTATCTACTTGTTGGAAGGCTTTTAAAGCAGGAATATTACGAGATATTGATAAGGCTTTACGCATTGTCATATTACCCATAAATTTACCATCCCAGTTATTAATAGCTTGTCCGTTAGAATATGAATAAGGTTCATCTACAAACATATGGTAGTTATCATTACCATCGTTATAACCAAAGGTTGAAGCGTTGTTATATTCAATTAATGGTCCATAATCAAATAATGGTTTAGCAGTTGATCCTGGTTGGCGTTTAATATCTTCACTAGTAGCAAAGTTTAAGGTATTAACTCCTTCTTTATTACGACCAGCTCCTACAGCTAAAATTTTACCAGTTTGACTATCTAAAACAGTAACTCCACTTTGAATTACATCATTGACCCAGGTATAACTTTCACCGTTCATAACCCTGTTTACACCATCTTGTTTTTCTCTATCTAAGTTAGTATAGATTTTCATTGGTTCAGTATATGGGTTTACCTCGTGATCAGCAGTACTATATTTTTCTTTAACCTCTTCAACAACAGTATCGATGTAGCCTTGATATTCACTGTTTCCAGTTGTATCAGCACTAGCATTATAGTCAATTAAACTTTCAATACTAATAGAACTTGCCATTTCTCGTTCTTCAGAGGTGATATAGCCATGGCGTTCCATTAAGTATAAAACAGTATTTCTTCTAGCTGTTGCTGCTTCAATGTTATCCTCATCTAGAGGTCGATAAGCATTGGGAGCCTGAAACATTCCTGCGATGAGACTGGCTTCAGCTAGGTTAAGATCTTGAATATCTTTATTAAAGTATACTTTAGCGGCTTGACTAACACCAAAGACATTTCCACCAAGACCATGGTTATTAACATAGAATTCAATTATTTGTTCTTTAGTATAGTTTTTTTCAAGTTTGAAGACAGCTAGATAGATATCTTGGAATTTTCTAACAATACCATCAAAACCTTTTGCTACTCTTGAGGTAATTGAATTTTTAATAACTTGCATGGATAGGGTAGAAGCTCCACCGGCATCACTTTTACCAACTAATTGTCCAAGTGATGCTTTTAAAAATCTTGGTGCATCAAAACCATTATGTTGGAAAAATCTTGAATCTTCAGTAGCAACTATGGCATCTACTAAAACCTCAGGTAAATCTTCATAAGTTACTTTTTCTCTGATTTCACTTCCTAGTTTTGCAAATTCTTCACCATTAATATCATAAAGAACTGTTGGCTCATCACTATCTAGTTTTTCGGCATCAAATTTAGGATTTGCTGTTATAGCAATATAGATTAGGAAAACAATTCCAGCTAGCATAACAAGGATACCTAGGGAGAGAATAATAATTAAAATAGCATTAACAATTTTTCGCTGCTTAGGTTTGTTTTTAACACAATCTAAAAGTTTGGCTATCCCAATAATGATTAAAAGTCCAACGGCCATAAAAGCAGTTACTAATAGGCCAAGAATAAAATAACTAATGACCATAAGGACTAAAAACATAATTGTAAAAATTAAAGTTATTTTTCTATTCTTAGGGTTTGTTCTTGGCTCACTTTTTGTTCTTGCCTTTTTAGTTTTAGGTTTTACATCTTTTTTCTTTTTCATATTTTACCTCCAAAAAGTATCTACGATTTTTAAATAATCAAGGCGAGGATTATATCCTTCCTTAATTAAAAAACCTCTTTTTTTAAAAAAAGTTAAAGGAATTGATTTTCTTTTATTATTGTTTGTAAAATAAAATAAGTCACTGGCTTTTAATAGATAAGTTTCATTTAGTAAGGTAAACCTAACAATAATAAAACCAATTCCTCCATGTCTTTCAATATTTTCAAGATGTTTATACTGGTGAAGATGAATATTTGCTAATGGGAAAGATGTCTCATTTTTTGTTTCTTTTGCTTCAAAATCAATATAGTGACCTTTATAAATACCATTATAATCAGTTGTAGATGGTTCTTTATAAAATGCTTCTTTTATAATAGCACCTTTATTAATAAATTCTACTTTACTGACCTGTATAGGAGTTGGTTTCTTATATATATATGCAATATCATTATCTATATAGTAGGTATTACTTTGATTTAAATCACTTTCTAAATCCATGCCTCTATTTTTATAATTAATCAGTTTGTTATGATTTTTTTTTATCCCAGTAGGATAATTCATGGCAATCACCTATTTATAATTATACTATATATATAGAAAAATAGCTATAATTTATTACTTTTCCTTGTTTTAGTTGACAAAAAAATATATCCTTTATACTGGATATATTAATTGTTATGATGACTTTTTTCTTTTCATAGTATAGACTTTAGTATAATTTTTTCTTTCTTGTTGACATTTTTCCATAGCTTCTCTTACAATTGGAAAATCTTTAGAAATATAGCTAGTGATAGTAGGGTAAAACTCTTCTAAAGCGATAAATTCTTTGGTAGCTTCTTTCACTTTTTCTAAAGAGCTGTCTATGATAGTAAGGTCATTGTTGTCATTTCTATAAAAGTGAAAGTGTTCTAATTCATATTGTGTAGGAGCTTTTGGGTTAAAATAATCTTCATAACTTTTTGGTTTTATAGATATGCGTTCAATGTCAATAAAGTTTTTTCTAATATGAAAGATATGTTTTTGATTATTATATGCTAGTTTAATATTCATATTTTCTTCAGTTATTTCTTCAGCAATATTTGTGAATTGATGACGCATTGAGAAGACAAATTCTTCTTTTGGAACATCACCAATTAAAAGATGGTCAACATAGAAAGCCTTTTCTTTATCTTTATTTAAACTAAACGCCCAACTTGTACCTTTAAATCTAATTCTTTTGGAATCATTTGGATCATTATAGATCTCCATTCTCTCAAGTTGGTGGTTACTCAAATCTTCTAAGTAAAACCAGTTATCCTTAATAATAGGTTTATAACCTTTTACTTTGAAAAAATTAATGAGACTAGCATCTCCTAGAAAATTTTCTAGTTTTTCCATTAAATTCATTATATTCACCTCGATTGCTTTATATTATACACCTATTTTGATAAAAGCAAATAAAAATTTAATATTTGTCATAATTGTTGTTTCTTTGTCGAATTAGTTGTATCTTTTTTTAAAAGAGTTATGATAATAGTGGTGATAGTTATGAATAATCAAGATGTTGTAGTAATCCTTTCAAAAATTAGAAATGATATTAAAGTTGCTTTAAGGCTTAACTCTTTAGAAAGTATGATGAAAAGATTGACAAAATAGATTATCTTTTCTAAAATATAGAGTGTAAAGGGATTGGTGATTTAATATGTATCAAAATAAGATTGCCCTCACACCCCAGGAAATTTTAGAAAAAGATTTTAAAATTGACACAAGAGGGTATAGACTTAAAGAGGTAGATCAATTTCTTGATGTTGTTATTAGTGATTATGAACAGTTTTTTTCTATTATTGATAGTTTAGAAAAAGAAAAAGCAGAACTGTTAAGAGAGATAATGACACTTAAACAAAATCTTAGAAATGCGAAAATGAATGCAGAAATTGTTAGAAATACATCAGATACTATGGAGGTTAATAACCTTGATATTCTAAGAAGACTTAGTCAATTAGAAAAAGAGGTATATGGCAAGAACGATGATTAATATTTTAGACAAGTGCTGGAATTAGTTTAATTCTAGAGGAAAGTCCATGCTCACACAGTCCTGTGATGGCTGTAGTGTTCGTGCTTAAGGAAAAAATAACTTAAGGTAATGTTTTTACATTAACGGCGGTTTAGCACCTAAGGATATTTCTATGGTGATTAACTGTAAAGTGCCACAGTGACGAATTTTTAGGAAACTAAAAAGTGAAACGCGGTAAACCCCACGAGTGAGAAACCTAAATTATGGTAGGGGAGTCTTAATAAGAAGAAATGAATTCTTTTAAGGACTAGAAATAGTAGATAGATACTTGTCACCTAGCAATAGGTACAGAACATGGCTTATTAAATATTAATTGTAGTTTAGATGAGGTGATGTGATGAAAGAATTAGGTGAATATCTTCAGGATGTAAGACGAAATAATGGGGTTAGTCTTGAAGAGGCAGCTAGTGATTTAAAAGTGGATGAATTACTGCTTGAAAATATAGAGAGTGCTAATATTAGAGCTTTTAAAGATATTTATAGTCTTAAAGATTTAATAAAAGAGTATGCTAAATATTTGGGACTTGATCCTTTAAAGGTACAAGAAGAATTTAATGACTTTTTATTTGAACATACGTCAAAAATATCTTTAGATGATATTATGGCGGCAAAGAAGAAGAAAGAAAGAGAAGAAGAGGATACGAAGAAGATTCAATCACCTTATACAAAAGAATATAAAAGAAAAATAAAGAAATGGCCAATTGTGTTATTTGGAATTAGTTTTGTACTAGCTATTATAATTTCTGTTGTTGTTATAAAAACTATTAATAGAGAACCAGCTATCTCTAGTGAATTGAAAGGAGTAAATTGGTATGAATACACCTACTAAATTGACTTTTTTAAGAATTATTTTAACAATTGTTATGATTATTATTTTGATATTTCCTTTTTATTTAGTTGGTTTTAGTTTTCCACAGTTTTTAGTTGGAGGTTTTTATATAAAATCAGAGTATATTATAGCAGGAATTATCTTTTTAATTGCTAGCTTAACAGATTTTTTGGATGGTTATTTGGCGAGAAAGAATAATCAAGTTACTGATTTAGGAAAAATGTTAGATGCTATTGCTGATAAAGTTTTAGTTAATAGTGCTTTAATTATTCTTGCATATAAAGGCTTTATTCCAGTATGGATTCCAGTTATTATAATCTTTAGAGATACAGTAGTTGATGCGATTAAGATGCAGGCGGGAAATAAAGGTAAAGTAGTAGCAGCGATAAAGTCTGGGAAGATTAAAACTGCTTGTATGATGCCGGGAGTGGTATTAACATTCTTTTATAATTTGCCTTTTGAACTTTGGAATATAAGAGTAGCTGATTTCTTACTATATTTTGCAACAATTATGGCAATTATTTCAATGATAGAGTATTTTAACCTTAATAAAAAATTGATTTTAGAGCCAAAGGAGAGTTAAATTCTTCTTTTTTTTATTATTTACTTTGGAAAAAATGAAAATTGAGGAGGAAAAAAGCTTGAAAATTTAAAAACAAACTTTTGTTCGCAAAATGCTTGACTTTTTTATTTTTAGCTTATACAATATTATTGTATTTAATTTTTAGGAGGATGTTATGAACAAAACAACAAGTAATAAAGATAAGAATTTAGAACAGGTTTTAGCTGATATAGAAAAGCAATTTGGTAAAGGGGCTGTTATGAGATTAGGGGATAATCCTCATATGAAAATAGATGTTGTATCTAGTGGATGTTTAAGTTTAGATATAGCTTTAGGAGTTGGAGGATATCCTAAGGGACGTATTATTGAAATATATGGTCCTGAATCTAGTGGTAAAACAACTTTTGCGTTACAAGCGATTGCTGAGGTGCAAAAACAAGGGGGAAGAGCGGCTTTTATAGATGCTGAACATGCCCTTGATCCTGTTTATGCGAAAAGATTAGGGGTTAATACTAATGAACTTATTTTGTCACAACCTGATACAGGAGAACAAGCTCTAGAAATTTGTGAAGCTTTAGTTAGAAGTGAAGCAGTTAGCATTATAGTTATTGACTCAGTAGCAGCTTTAGTTCCTCAGGCAGAAATTGATGGGGAGATGGGAGATTCTCATGTGGGTTTACAAGCTAGGTTAATGAGTCAAGCTTTACGAAAATTATCAGGAACAATTAATAAAACTAATACTATTGCTATATTTATTAATCAGTTAAGAGAAAAAGTTGGAGTTATGTTTGGTAATCCTGAGACAACTCCAGGAGGTAGAGCTTTAAAATTTTATTCAACTATTAGACTTGATATTAGGAGAAATGAGCAACTTAAAATTGGTGATAAAGTAATGGGAAATAAGACAACTGTTAAGGTTGTAAAAAATAAAGTGGCTCCACCATTTAAGAGTGCTGTTGTTGATATTATGTATGGTGAAGGTATATCTAGAGAAGGTGAAATTATTGATTTAGGTAGTGAAGCGGGAGTTATAGAAAAAACAGGTTCTTGGTATTCTTATAATGGAGAAAAATTAGGCCAAGGTAAGGAAAATGTAAAATTACTTCTTAAAGACAAAAAAGGTCTATGTAATGAAATTGAAGAAAAAGTTAGAGAGTATTATGGTATTAGTTTAAATAAAAAGGAAGCGTAAGTCTTCCTTTTAAACAACAATTTCTTCTTTAATATCTTCACTAATAATTAATAATTCGTTGGGAATGCAATCTAAGAGGTAACAAAACATTTCAATATATTTAAAAGAGATAGAGGTTGTTTCGCCTCTAATAATACGATTTAAATTACGTGAGGTTATATTCATTTTTTGACATAACCAATATTTACTCCTCCTATTCCTTTTTAACAATTCTTCAATATTAACTTTAACCATTCTTAATCACCCAATTTCCGTTAACTAGATTTTATAAAAAATGATTAATTCAGATAAGATACTTATATTACCTCTACAAAAATATATTCTAAGATGGGATTTATCTTTTGCTCTTAGAAACGCCTCTTGACAAGTTATCTTTTCAATTTTACAATAGAGTTAGATTATAGTTTAGATTTAATTATTTAAAATATATTCTAATGGAGGTATGATATGACAGAATTATTACTCTCCATTTTACTTATAATTTTTGGACTTTTTTGTGGTTTTGGATTAACTTTATTAGTAAATTTCTTAAGAGAGGGAACAACATCTAAAAAAATAGATAAAATGCTTGATGAAGCGAATCGTAATGCTGATAAGATTAAAAGGGATGCCGTTATGGAAGCAAAAGAGAAAGCTTATCAGTTAAAACTTGAAGTAGAAAAAGATATAAAAGAAAAGAAAAGTGAACTTAAAGATAATGAAACAAGATTATTACAAAGAGAGAGTAGTTTAGATAAAAGAGATGAATTATGTCAAAAAAGGGAAGCTACTCTTGATGAAAGAGAAGAAAAGATAATTCAAAGACAAAAAGAGATTCAAGATGAACAAGCTAAAGTGGAGGAAATAAAGAAAGAACAAATTTCTTTGTTAGAAGAAATATCTTCGTATAGCAAAGAGAAAGCTCATGATATGATTATGCGTAATGTCAAAGAAGCGATGAGTAGAGAAATTGCTGTTTATATTAGTGAACAAGAAAATGAAGCTAAGATGAATGCTGATAAAAAAGCTCATGAATTAATAGTAAGTTCGATGCAAAAATATGCTGCTGATATTGCTAGTGATCAGACAGTTACGGTAGTTAGTCTTCCTAATGATGAAATGAAGGGAAGGTTAATTGGAAGAGAAGGAAGGAATATTAGGACAATAGAAGCAATAACAGGGGTTGATTTAATTATTGATGATACTCCAGAAGCAGTTGTGTTGTCTAGTTTTGATCCTTTACGAAGAGAAATGGCAAGAATTACTTTGGAAACCCTAATTAAAGATGGAAGAATTCATCCAACAAGAATTGAAGAGGTATATGATAAAGTAGTTAAAGATACAAAAGAACAGATATTAGAGTTTGGTAATAATGCTTTATTTGAATTAGGTATTACTAAGATGGCTCCTGAATTGATTGAGTTAATTGGTAAACTTCATTATCGAACTAGTTATGGACAAAATGCGTTACAACATTCTTTAGAGGTTGCTAATTTAGCAGGATTAATGGCTGGTGAGTTAGGTGAAGATGTAACTTTAGCGAAAAGAGCAGGACTATTACATGATATTGGAAAAGCAGTTGATCATGAAATAGAAGGGAGCCATGTTGAAATTGGTGTAGAGTTTGCCAAAAAATATGGTGAGAATGATATTGTTATTAATGCCATTGCTTCTCATCATGGAGATTGTGAAGCTACATCAGTTATTTCTACTTTAGTAGCAACTGCAGATGCTCTTTCAGCTTCACGACCAGGAGCAAGAAATGATTCTTTAGAGAACTATATTAAACGTTTAGCACAACTTGAAGAGGTTGCAAATAATATTGATGGCGTAGAAAAAACTTATGCTATGCAAGCAGGAAGAGAGCTTAGAGTAGTAGTTGAACCTGATAAGATTGATGATTTAGAAGCACATAGGGTAGCTAGAGAGATAAAAGAAAAAATAGAAGAAACACTTAATTATCCAGGGACAATTAAAATTACGGTACTTAGAGAAACAAGAGTACAAGAAGAAGCAAAATAAAAATAGAGTTTTGGTTGAACTCTATTTTTTGATGTCTAAAATTATTGGCAATATTATAGGTCTTCTTCCAGTTAATTTTAAAATAAAAGGAATAAGATCTAAGTTAAGTTGATTTTTAATATCTGTAAAAGATGACTTATTATCTGCTAATTTATTATTGATAATATTAGTTGCTTCTTTTTCAATTTTCTTTAATAATTCTTCATTTTCATTGACAAGAATAAAACCTCTTGTAGTAATATTTGGTTTGGTTAAAAGTTTTCTTGTACTACTGTTGATATTGGCGATTACAACTAAAATACCATCATTAGCCATAATTTTACGATCTCTTATTACAGCACTACCAACCTCACCAATTCTTGAACCATCAACATAGATATCATTATTAGGATAACTTTCTCCTTTACTGATGTGATGATTTTTAAGAATTAGACTATCACCATTTTTTAAAATAAAAGTATTTTCTTTAGGAATACCACAGTCAATTCCTAAGTTAGCATGTTCTTTTAACATTCTATAATCTCCATGGAAGGGCATTAAATATTTAGGTTTTAATAAGCGAATCATTAGTTTTAGTTCTTCTTGATTAGCATGTCCTGAAGTATGAAGATTATTTACAGTCATGTTAGTAAATACTTTAACACCTTTTAGATATAATTTATTTATAGTTTTATGAATACTTAAAGCATTACCAGGGATAGCACTTGATGAGAAAATAACGATATCATCTGGTCGTAACTTAATCTGTTTATGAGTTCCATCTGCTATACGGGATAAGGCTGCTAAAGGTTCACCTTGAGAACCAGTACAAAGGATGGTAACCTCTCCTGGTTTTAGGGTATTAGCAACCTCAGCGCTTACTAGTAATTCTTTGTGATCTATATAGCCACCTTTAATAGAAATATCAATGTTATTTTCCATACTACGACCGAAAACACAAATTTTACGATTATGTTGATAACATGATTCAAAGATGTGTTTTAATCTGTAGATATTAGAAGCAAAGGTAGCGATGATAATACGGTTATATTTATATTTGTCAAATATATCAATTAGAGCATCATCAACTCGTGATTCACTAATAGACATTCCTTCATTTAAAGCATTAGTACTATCACTTATTAATAGGTCAACTCCTTCTTCACCAAGTTTAGCCATTTTATATAAATCAGCCATTGGACCAATTGGAGTTAAATCAAATTTAAAGTCTCCTGTTGTAACTATTCGTCCATTAGGAGTTTTAATACTAATACCATGGGAATCAGGGATGGAGTGAGTTGTTCTAATAAATTCAACCTCCATGTGTTTGAATTTTAATTTAGTATTTTCATCATAAACATATAAATTATCATATCTAATATTACGATCTTCTAATTTTAATTTAATTAATTCTTTAGCTTGATTAGGGGCATAGATAGCAGGAATATTAACACTCTTTAATAAAAAAGGAATAGCACCAATATGATCTTCGTGCCCATGAGTTATTAAAAGAGCTTTAATTTTTGATTCGTTTTCTTTTAAAAATGAGTAATCTGGTAGAACATAATCGATACCTAGTAGTTCACCCCCAGCAAAACTTACTCCAGCGTCAATAACAATAATTTCATCTTCATGCATTACACAATACATGTTTTTTCCTACTTCTCCTAAGCCACCTAAAACAATTATTTTTGTTTCTTTTGACTTATTGTCCATTTATATCTCCTTTCATAATTTTAAAACCTATAAAGAACTAACCAGATAAGATTATACTATAATTTTCTTTATTTGTCTATTCCATCATTTGACATTGTTAATCCTTTTTTAAAATGTCACCATATCTTTAGTTAAAATGTCACCACTAAGTTTTATAATTTCTTTATAAGCAAATCATTGATAATAGGCAGTAATAACTCGTCATACTTGCTGTAATATCTTATTTTTAAGATATTACGCACTTCAAAAGAGTTTTTACTGGGTCCCTGTTGTCAATGAGGAATTATAAAGAAATTATACTATAAAATCGGTGACATTTTAACTAATGTTTAACATTCCATCATTTGACATACATTTTAAATTTATGAAATTGGCCAATAAGACTTAAATTTTCAGTTATGTAGTCATATATTTCTCTACTAGCTTGAGTTTTAACAATGCTTGACTTACTTTCCTGAAAAATAGCAGAGGTAATAATAATACTACCATCATCTAAGTTTTTAATTTTGTTGATCATTTCTTCTTCTCCGTTATATCCTAAGTTTCCTTTTAAAGTTAAATCATATTCATTAATTGGTATATCTAGTGTTAATTTATATAAGTAAGCTTCCATCATAAAGAAATAAACGTTATCATAGTCACCATGAAAATAGTTTTCTAAGGCAACAATATCATCTCTATATTCTTTTTGTAAATAGCGATATTTAAATAGATTATTATCATATGTTGGTTTGCAGATATTATAATTTATGATTAAAGAAATAATAGGTATTAAAATAAAAATAGGAGCAGCTTTAATTATTAAGTTATTTAATTTTGGATATTTTTTTAGTAGATAATAAATTACAGGTGTAAATGCTATAAGAGCATGACTTATATTAAATAAAGGATATGACATTATTTGAAAAGCTAGTATGTATAAAAGTTCTTTATCCTTTGTTTTTAGATATTCTCTTATAAGATATATAACCATCAAAATAACTATAATAGTTATGATATTAGTATTTCCATTACCACCTTGAAAGTCTAATAGTCCTAGAAAGGCATAGTTTATATAGTCATATAAAGCATTATTTAAATATAGATATCCTGTTATAATTAAATTAGTTATAATGAAAGGAACTAGTCTTTTTAAAATCTTTTTTGGTTTCTTTATATAATATAAAGTTGGAAGAGCAAGAAAAATGCCGATACTTGATTTTGTTAGAAAAGCAAGACTTATTATAAGACCTATTAAGTAATCACTTTTATTATTTTTTTCTAAATATATTAATAAGAAAACATATAGTATAGATAAGGTATTATAACCTGGGGCACTTTCAAATAAGAGATAAATAAAGAAAGGAAAGATTATTTTTTTATCCAGTTTGTAGACAATGACTAAAATAAATAGAGCATAAAAAGTATTTATTAGATAAAATATAATCATGTTTGTTCCAAATATTTTCATAATTAATCCTGTTAAAAGAGGATATAAAGGGGTTATTACCATATTAAAGTCTTTATACATAATTAATCCGTCACTGACATTTTTACTAAAACCATAATTCCATAGGATATCTAAGTCTATATTTTTAAAAAAGTTAAAACAAAATATCATAATAAAACAAAATATAAAAAATAAAATAATTTTCTTATTCTTTTTAAGTACTGCTAACATAAAATTCTCTCCAATTCTTTGTATTAATTATACCATAAATTTTTGAATTAAAATGATTGACTTTAAGAGTAAGTGTTGCTATAATTTTAATCGGTACATTTTAAATCCCCACTAGAGCTTAAGTTGTGGGAAGACTTAAGGTTTTTAGTAAAGGAGAAAAATTATGAAAAGTTATATGCAAAAAAAGGAAACAGTAGAAAGAAAATGGTATGTTATCGATGCTGAAGGGAAACCTTTAGGTCGTGTAGCTAGTAAAGCAGCTCATATTTTACGTGGTAAGCATAAAGCTACTTTTACTCCTCATATTGATTGTGGTGATTATGTAATTATTATTAATGCTTCTAAAGTTTTACTTACAGGTAATAAATTAGAAGATAAAAAATATTATAACCATTCACAATATCCAGGTGGATTAAGAGTTAGAACTGCTAAAGAGATGGTTGAAAGATATCCAGAAGAAATGGTGGAAAAAGCTGTTAAAGGAATGTTACCAAAGAATCGTTTAGGTAGAGCTATGTATAAGAAATTATTTGTTTATGCAGGAGATACTCATAAACATATGGCTCAAAAGCCTGAAGAGATGGATGTATAGGGAGGTTAAATTATGGCAGATAAGAAAAAAGTATATACAGGTACTGGTAGAAGAAAGACTAGTGTAGCTAGAGTTAGACTTACTCCAGGTACTGGTAAAATTACAGTTAATGGTCGTGATGTTAATGAATATTTCCCATATCCAACTTTAGTTATGGATTTAACACAACCACTTGATGTTACTAAAACACGTGATATGTTTGATGTTGATGCTGATGTTACTGGTGGAGGTTTTTCAGGACAAACTGGTGCGGTTAGATTAGGTATTGCTAGAGCATTACTTATGTATGATGCTTCAACACCTGCTGATTCTGAAAATAGTTATCGTAAAATCTTAAAAGCTGAAGGGTTAATTACTCGTGATGCTCGTAAGAAAGAACGTAAGAAACCAGGTCTTAAAAAAGCAAGACGTGCTCCACAATTCTCAAAACGTTAGTTTATTGTTTCCTAAGTACTCGAAAGAGTACTTTTCTTTTGATAAAAATTAGTAATTTGGTAATACTAATAAGGGTGAGACTATGTTTTACTATATAAACAACTTTTTACTTTATGCCTTTGTAGGCTTTATTTATGAGAATATTTTAAATTTAATAACTAGTGGTAAGTTTGTAAATAATCCTTTTTATGGACCAATTATGCCTGTTTATGGATTTGGTATTTGCGTGATGATAGTTTTAATTAGATTTGTATTTAATAGATTTAAAATTCCACGATTTGCAAAGTGGGTAATGCTTTTCTTGAGTAGTTTTTTTGTATTATCAATTTTAGAATTAATTGGAGGATTAATAACAGAAGCAGTTTTTCATAAAAGTTTTTGGAATTATTCTTCTTTTGCTCTTAATTATGGTAAATATATTAGTGTGGAAATTAGTTTAATCTGGGGTGTTTTAAGTCTTGTTTTCTTATATGTTTTAAGGCCAATTAGTGATAAAATTGTTAAAAAAATTCCTAAATGGTTATCTATTATACTATTAATTTTGGTTATTATTGATTTTATCTTTAGTTTTGTATTAAAATTATTTTAGTGATGATAATGAGAGAAGATATAAAGAAATTAATTACGAAACTTGATGATGATAATTTAGATGAAAATGATATTAAATTAATCAATAATCTAATGTTTAGCTTTCCTAGCTTTTCTTCATTTTGTGAGAAAGTGGATTTAGTTCTAGTGTTAGGGAGTAGTTCTATTAAAAGAATTGAGAAAGCGGTAGAGATAGCTTTACAGTATCAAGTGCCAATCTTAATTAGTGGGGGTAATTACTTAAAAAAGGAAGATCTTTATGAGTATGAGAAATATTATATTTATAGTATTTGCCATGGCTTGAAAAAAGAAGATATTATATTAGAAAAAGATTCTACTAATACTTTAGAAAATATTACTAATTCCTTTAATATCATTAAAGACAACTATACTAATATAGCGATTGTTAGTAGTTCCCAACATTTGTTAAGGGTTAAACTTATGCTTACAAAAATGGGACTTGTTAATAAGTATAATTTCTCTTTTGTTGCTAGTTATGCCAAGCTTGTACCAAAAGATAATTGGGATAAAGAAAAAAGAGCGAAAGAGATTATTAGAGGCGAGTTAGAGAGAATAATTAATTATAATTTAATATGAGGTAAGGTATGATAAAGAAACTAAAAGATAATAAGTTTATAATAGGTTTATTCTTGTTTGCATTTATTTTAAGAGTAATTGTTATATTAGTTGTTGATACACCTATTATTTCTGATTTTAAGACAATGTATGAGGCGGCTTTAGAAATAGTTAAGGGGACAAGTGATTATAAAGATTCCTTGTATTTCTTGACTTGGGGTTATCAGATGGGACATGTCCTTTATCAAAGTATACTTTTGAGTATTATTAATAGTGTCGTGTTTTTAAAAATTATGAATGCCCTTATTAGTTCTTTAACAATTGTTTTTCTTTACTTAATTATGAAGAGAGTTGTTAATATTAAAATAGCGAAAATTAGTAGTATTTTTTATAGTATCTTTTTATTCCCTTTACTTTTAAATACCGTGTTGACGAATCAGTTTTTACCTTTACTATTAATATTAATTGCCATTTACCTTTTTATATCTATAGATAAGGGAAAATACTTGTTAAAAACGATTATAATTGGTCTCCTTTTAGGGATTAGTAATATTCTTAGGAGTGAGGGAATTGTTATTATTACAGCTTTACTTTTATATAGTTTTTATCTAATTATTAGGAAAGTTAATATAAAAAAGACTATTATTACCTTTATACTAATTGCTTGTTCATATATGGCTATCTTTAATATAACCTCTTATGCATTAATGAAAACAGATATTAGTCCTAATGGCTTAAAGAATATGAATCCAACTTGGAAATTTGTTTTAGGTTTTAATTATGAAACTAGTGGAATGTATAGTAGTAGTGATGCAGAGATTTATGCGACTGATCAAGATAAAGCGAAGGAAATAGTTAAAGAAAGACTAAGTGAATGGGAAAAGATACCGGTGTTATTTCTTAAAAAGATAAAAATACTATGGTTTAATTCTGATTTGAGTTGGTCACTTGGTTATTTGGAGAATAAGACACTAGTTAGCATATTGACAGTTATTAATCAGATTTTTATTATTATTTTGGATTTATTGGCTTTATTAAGTGTACCTTTATTATTTAAAAAGAACCGCTCTAATATTCAAGTGTTAATTACCTTGATTTTGTTTGTTTATTTTGGAGTTTATCTTTTAATTGAGGTTATGCCTAGGTATGCTTATCCATTGCAAGCATTTATGTTGATATTAGCATCTATTAGTTTGAATTATATTTATGAAAAGGTGAAAATTGGTTCTAAGAGGAAGAAAATAGGTAAGTAATTCTGGACAAATGCAAGATAATGTGTTATAATTAGCACAAATGAGGGGGGCTTGGATTATATCCAAGATTAAGGTGGTTAGAATAAAATGAAAAAAATTGAAGAATTAATTATGGAGCAAGAAAGATTAAATGAAAAACTTGCTGCTTTATTTAAAGCGAATGGAATAAAGAATTTTAGATTATCCAGTTTAGGTAATTCTATTGCTTCTGGTTATTCAATGGTTAGAACAGTTAAACCTTTATTACTTAGAAATGAGTCTTTAAGTAAAGTTATGGCAGATAATGATATTAATGTTGATACTCATCATTTTGCAAGAGCTCAAAATAATAATGATGAACATATCTATGATTGGCTTGCTACTAATGTGAAAGAATCAGAAATTCATAAGTTAAATAGAAGCGACTATAGTGGTGGTCCAACTAGTATGCCAGTTCATGGGTTAACACAAGAACAAATAGATCAGTATTATCCTGTCGAAATGGAAAATGATAGGGGCTTACAAGATGTTGTTTTAGAATCTAAAGCTGATTTAGCTAATGTAGTTGTATATAATGGTTGTACTGGATCTTTTCTTGATAATGTAACAAGAAATGGAAAAATAAGTCAAATGTTAACTTATGGAATTAAAAGAGATACTTATGGATTAGAAGCAACTTTGAAATTTATTCAAGCTAATAATAGAGAAGGAAAAAGTAATACACAAGTTTATGTTTGTGGAGCACCTAATTTCTTAGGTTTAAAAATCTCAGAAATAATTAATGTAAAACTTAAAAAGATTGCTAAGAAATATGCTAATGTTATTTATGTAGAACCAGTTAAATCTAAATTTTTCTATGAAGCTTTAGAGGTGTCAGATGAAACAGACTTAGAACAAGCACAAAATATAGCAAAAAAACGTCTTCGTCAACCTGATATTCATTATGATGAGGATGAATATGTACAGTTTAATAATAAGATAATAAAATCTATAAATGATAACTATTTAGTTACACAAGCAATGATAAATGTTGATAGAGATTTATATGGTTTTAGTAGTAATATGGAAATTTTAAATCATAACTTATTAGGTGATAATGACTTTATTCAACAATATTTGCTTTTAACTTTAAATAAGGAAAGTACTAAATTATCAGAAGATAGTAAAGTAACTTTTTATAAGAGGACAAAAAAGTATTTGCTTAATAGAGGACCATATGATTTTTACTATATTGGAAAGAAAAATATACATAGTTCTGTAGATAAAATTGAAAAGCAAAGATAAAAAAATGGGTAGAAGAATTTCTACTCATTTTTCAACTTATTGTAAGTATTTTCTAGTTCTTCAAGTAAATCTTTGTTGAACATAAACTTAAATTCATCATTGTGATATCTTGGAATAAGATGAATATGTAAGTGTTTAATATCTTGGCCATAGAAATTATTTTGAGAGATAGTTAAACCATCAATATTTAGTTTTTCCTTTAATAGGGGATAAAGTTTGGTTTTAATTAGATCTATTAGGGAAATTAAAACCTCATTAGGGGTATCAAATAAGTTTTCATAGTGTGTTTTGGGAACAACTAATAAGTGGCCATTTGTGTTAGGGTTAACATCTAAAAAGACTTTGACAGATTCATCTTCATATACTGTATATGAAGGTATTTCTCCTTTTATTATTTTACAGAATAAGCAGTCATTATTCATAAATCATTCCTCCTTCGTCTGCTTTAACCATCTTTATTATACCATTATTATTAAAAGTAATGTTATAATTAGAAGCACTTAAATTATTTTTTTTAGAAATATTTATAAAACTGTTTATGAGATTAGTTAAATAAATTTCATCTAAAGTAGGTATTTCAATATAAAAACTGATGTTGTAACAATTGGTGTAATTACCGGTTAATATTTTTTGCCTGTCTTCTTCATTGTAACTATCTAAATCATTAAAGCTAATTTCAATCTTCTCATAATTAGTATTTTGAAAAATTTCTTGATATTTGGATTCTAATTCTTCTTCCGCTTTAGTGATAATACTTTTACCTTTAATATAAGAATCTTCATAATCATCTGTTATGTTATTTTCTTTATATGTAATTGTAAAATAGTGATTACTATTTTCTTTATCAGTATACCTTATATAATAACTTTCATTAGTATTATCATAATTTAAAGTACCTGTATCTAAATCTAAATCTTGGTACTTTTCTTGATAATATGCTGTTATTTCTTCTTCTGCTTTTTCTTCATCATTTTCCTTAAGAGAGAATTTCTCTTCAACAATAACTAAGCCAAAGAAAATGATAACAATAGCAAAAAGAAGGGCTTGGGCAATAATTAATTTTGTTTTTCCCATAAATGTTAGCACCACCTTATATTATTTTACCTTAACCTTTAAATATATGCAAATATGTGTTACAATATAGCTTGAAAATTCATATAAATTGACAAAAAATACAAAATATTTCTTATATAATTTGAAAGGGTGATATGATGTTTGTTATAGATAAATTAAAAGTAAAACCAAAAGACAGTGAAAAGATTATTTTAGATGATTTTTCCTTAAAAATAAAGGATGGAGAAATTCATGCGATTATGGGACCTAATGGAGTAGGGAAAAGTACCTTATCTAAAGTTATTATGGGGAGTAATCATTATGATGTTATTGCTGGTAGTATTAAATATAACGATAAAGAATTAACTACTTTAACAACTGATGAAATTGCAAGATGTGGTATCTATATTGTAATGCAAGAAGCACCAGTGATAGAAGGAGTTAGTAATAGTGAAGCGTTAAGAACAGCATTACGAGAAAGAGGTAGTTTAGATACTAATTTATATACCTTTATTACAAAGATGAATAAAGAAATAGATGCTTTAGGGTTACCAAAAGACAGTTTACATCGCTTTATAAATAAAGATATGTCTGGAGGAGAAAAAAAGAAAAATGAAGTGTTAGGGCTTAAGATATTAAAACCATCCTTTATTATTTTAGATGAGTTAGATAGTGGGCTTGATGTTGATAGTTTGAAAGTAGTTGCTAATAATATTAATGATTACTTAAAAGAAAATCAAAATACAAGTGTCTTGATTATTACCCATTATAGTAGAATATTAGATCTAATTAAACCAAATTATGTTCATAAAATGAATCAAGGTAAGATTGTAGAAAGTGGAGATATATCTCTTGCTAAAGAAATAGAAAAAAGTGGTTATAATGGGATAAATGAAATGGATGTGAACAAGATAAGTGAATAATATAATAATAGATAGTAGTGCTAATTATAATAAGGGTGGAGTTTATAAATTAACTATAGATAAAGATATAAATATTAAGATTGAGAGTGATTCCTTAGTTAAGTTATATTTAAATATTTTAAAAAATGTTAGGGTAAATATAAATGCTAAAAGTGATGCAAAAATCTATAATTTAACTACGGAGGGAATTGTTATTAATCTTAATATCTTAGATAAAGTTGAGGTTAACCTTTATAATATGTCTATAGCAGATAAAGAGA
This sequence comes from uncultured Bacilli bacterium, assembly GCA_944331915.1. Lineage (GTDB taxonomy): Bacteria > Bacillota_I > Bacilli_A > RF39 > UBA660 > Onthousia. The sequence goes on from CALVIR010000007.1 coordinate 24,484, forward strand.
TTGTTAATACGTTAAATATTTATCATAAAGCTAAGAATAGTATTAGTCATTTATATTGTTATGGTGTTAGTTATAATGAAGGTAATATGAAAATAGTTGCTAATAGTTATATTAATAAAGGAATGACAGGAGTTAATTGTAATCAAGTTAGTAGAACGGTTAATATAAATAATGGTACTAGTGTAATAGAGCCTAATCTTTATGTGGATGAGTTTGATTCTGTTGCAAATCATTCTTCTTATACAGGACCGTTTGATGATAAATATCTATTTTATTTAGAGACGAAAGGAATAAGTAGAGATAAGGCTTTTAATTTGTTACTTAAGGGATTTATGAAATTAGATGATTTACCAAAAGATTTTGAAAAGTTACTTGATGAGAAAATAAAAAATGTGATTGGGAGGTGATTAAATGCATAGAGAAAGTTTTCCAATTCTAAAAAAAGATATTATTTACTTTGATAATGGAGCGACAACTTTAAAGCCTTTCGAGGTAGTAGAAGCGATGGAGGACTATTACTATAATTATGGAGCGAATATTCATAGAGGTGATTATGATATTTCTTTAAAAGCTAGTAATAAATATGAAGAGGTTAGAGATAAAGTTAAACATTTTATTAATGCTGATAGTAGTAGGGAAATTGTTTTTACAAGTGGTGATACTCTTTCTCTTAATATGATTGTCTTTGGATTTATGGAAGATTATCTAAATGAAGGAGATGAAGTGTTACTTACTAAGAGTGAACATGCTTCTTTGGTGTTACCTTTTATGGAACTTGCGAAGAAGAAAAAAATTGTCCTTAAGTATGTTCCACTTACAAGTGAACATGAACTTACCCTTGAAAATTTAGAAGCAACAATAACAGAGAAAACAAAAGTTATTGCAGTGGCACATATTACTAATGTTTTAGGGGATGTTAGAGATATAAAGAAGATAACAGAACTAGCACATCAAAAAAATATCTTGGTTTTGGTAGATGGAGCGCAAAGTGTACCACATTTAAAGACGGATGTAAAAGACTTAGATGTTGATTTCTTAACTTTTTCTGCTCATAAAATGTTAGGACCAACAGGGGTTGGAGTTTTGTATGCGAAAGAAAAATATTTAGAAGCGATGCGGCCAATCTTATTTGGAGGAGGAATGAATCAGTACTTTGAAGAAGATGGAACTGTAGAATATAAGAGTATTCCTACCTTATTTGAAGCAGGAACGCCCCCTATTGCAGAGGTTATTGGATTAGGAAGAGCGATTGATTTTTTAGAAGAAATTGGGATGGATAATATCTATAAGTATGAAAAAGAACTTAAAGAGTATTTAGTTAAGAAATTAGAAAATAATAAGAAAGTGATTCTTTACAATAAGAAATCTGAAAGTGGAATATTAGCTTTTAATTTAGAAGGGGTGTTTAGTCAAGATACAGCAATATACTTAGATCATTATAATATATGTGTTAGAGCAGGTAATCATTGTGCAAAAATACTTAAAGATGAGTTAAATATAAGAAATACGTGTCGAATTAGTTTGTACTTCTATAATACAAAAGAAGAAATTGATAAACTAGTAGAGGTGTTAGAAAAGTCAGATGAACTTTATAAAATAATAATATAAAGGTAGTGATAAAATGGATAGAGAATTAAAAAGAGAAATAATTGTTGATAATTATCAAAATCCTTTTCATAAGGGATTAGTTAATGATAGTAGTTATGTAAAAGCAAATACTAATAATGAGTCTTGTATTGATAATATTGATATAGAACTTAAAATAGAAGATGGAATTATTAAAGATGCTAATTTTGATGGAGAAGCTTGTGCTATTTCAACTTCCGCTACTTCAATATTCTTAAGAAAAATAATAGGTAAGAGTTTAAGTGAGGTTGAAACATTAATTATAAACTATGAAAATTTAATTGATGAAAAAGAGTATGATCAAGACTTATTAGAAGATTTAATGGCTTATGATACAATTTATTTACAACCTAATAGAAAGAAATGTGCATTATTACCGGTAGAAACAATTAAGAAAATATTATCAAAAATAAAGGATGATGATAATGGAGATAAAGGGATTAAGTAAAGAGAAGATAATAGCGATATCTAAATATAAAAAAGAGGATGACTCTATCCTTAAATATAGATTAGATTCTTTTGATAAGTTTGTTAAAAGTAAAGGAAAAGTACCGTTTGGCCCTAACTTTAATATTAATTTTGATGATATAATCTATTATAAAGCTGTTAATAATGACTTAGTTAATGACTGGAATAAAGTACTAACACCAATAAAATGTGAATTAAATGATCTTGGAGTATTAGAGAGTGAAAAACATATGGATGGGATGGGAGTACAATATGAGAGTGAGGTAATATATCATAATATGCTTAAAGAGCTGGAAGATAAGAATATTATCTTCACTTCAATCGATATAGCTTTAAAAAAATATCCTCTTCTTGTTAAGAAATACTTTGGAAAGATTGTTAAAAATGATGATAATAGTTATGCTTCTTTAAATGGAGCGGTGTTTTCTGGGGGAAGCTTTATTTATATACCACCTCATACTAATTTAGATAGGCCTTTACAAAGTTATTTCCGGATTAATAGTAGAGGAATGGGCCAGTTTGAGAGAACGTTAATTATAGTAGATGATGATAGTTCCCTACATTATATAGAAGGATGTACAGCACCAACTTATGCAGATTCTAGTTTACATGCTGCGGTAGTAGAGATATATGTTGGTAAGAGGAGTAAATGTCGTTATACGACAGTGCAAAATTGGGCTCATAATGTTTATAATTTAGTTACAAAAAGAGCTTTAGTCGAAGACGATGGGGTTATGGAATGGATTGATGGTAATATTGGTAGTTACTTAACCATGAAATATCCTTGTTGTATTTTAAAAGGGGATAATGCTAGGGGTACTTGTGTAACAATTAGTGTAGCCTCTAATAGTCAAGTTCAAGATACAGGGGCGAGAATGATTCATTTAGGGAAGAATACTAATAGTAAGATTATTTCTAAAAGTATTGCTAGGAATGGTGGTAATGCTAGTTATAGAGGATGTGTTAAAATAAAGAAAGATGCAACTAACTCTTATAGTATGGTTAAATGTGATACACTTTTGTTGGATAAATATAGTAAGAGTGATGCAATACCAACTAATGAGGTACTTAATAATACAAGTACTATAGAACATGAAGCGACAGTATCAAAAATAAGTGATGAAAATCTATTCTATTTAGAAAGTAAAGGGATTCCTAAAGAAAAATGTGAAGAGTTAATTATTTTAGGATTTTTAGAAGAATTTAGAAAAGAGTTGCCAATGGAGTATGCAGTAGAGTTAAATCAACTTTTGAAAAGAAACTTGTAATTTTAAATTTTGAGTTAAAAATAGAGGTCAATTTTAAAAATTCCCTAGGGGAAAATTAAAAAACTGTTAGATAATTTGGGTTATTTAACAGTTTTTGGCTTTTGTCAAAAGAAATATAGTGTGCTAGATTAATAACTCGAAAGGAGTTATTAAATGGTTAATAGTTTAATTTTAGTCGGAAGACTTACAAAAGAAATTGAAATTCGGGAGACTGATTCCGGAAAGAAAGTAGGAACATTGTCGTTAGCAGTTCCTAGAAGCTTTAAAAATTCAGAGGGAGTTTATGAGACGGATTTTATAAATTGTACTCTGTGGGAAGAAAAAGCGAAAGTTACAAAAGAATATTGTCAGAAAGGAGATATAGTTGGTATAAGAGGAAGGTTACAAAGTAAGATTGTAGAGACAGAAGATGGATCTAAATACTTTTTAGAAGTTGTTGCTGATAGGATTACTTTCTTGACAAATAAGAAACAAGAAAATGTCAAAAATACTGATATTTAGTCGAATTTTCCCTTATTTTATCTAAAGTGTTGACTTTTATATAAAAAAAGATTTATAGTTTATTTATAAAAAAATTTATTAAGGAGAAGCAAATATGTTACTAAGTAAACGTTTAAAAGAGTTGCGTCTTAAAAATAATATGACGCAACGAGAGTTGGGCGAGAAGATAAATGTTACTAAAGTTAGTATTTGTTGCTATGAAAATGGTACGAGATGCCCAACTCTTGATACTTTAACAAAATTAGGAGAGGTTTTGGGTGTTTCAGTCTCTTACTTGATGGGCTATGACGAAGATGTAAAAGTTAAACACCATAAACAAGTTGTGAAAATGGCTAAGGAAGAAATTGAATTTGTGATGGAATTAAGGAAACTTGAGGATATTCATAATTTGATTTTAGAAAATCCTAAAGCTGCAGCAGAACTTGTTAGTAAAAGAATACAAAACGACTAATAGGTTGAGCGAGATGCTCAATCTATTTTTCTTAAATTTTAGAAAATAATATTTAATTCATTAGGTAAGTTGTTGTAAAATAATTATTAGTATATATAAAGTATTTAAGGGAGGAGATAGATATGCTTAAAAATAAAAATAATACTTTTCCAAGTGGTTTTTTCACTAAAGTAAGATCAGAAATATTACCTAGTAAGAATTCGGATGATAAAATTATACCAATAAAATGGTCTGATGATGTTTTGAAGCGAAAACGAATAGCAAAAGTAACAAAAATAAATATGTAAAGTTGTAGATGTTATTTTATATAAGCGAAGATGATACTGTTTTGCCTAGACATTCGTTTGTTGTAATAGATGATAGTATTGATATTATATTTGGAACTAAAAATAGTAGAGAAGGTTATATAAAAGCTGATCAGCTATATTATTTTAAAAAAGACAAACTAAATTATTATGTTTTAGCTACTATTAGTGAAGATTTATTAAATGAACTTATTAAATTAATTGTAGAATTAGAGCTTGAAAACAAACTAAAACAAAATACAAAAAATATAGAGGAAACAGTTCAATAAAGTATTTATCATATAATTAATAAAGCCTAGAGGACTTATCTTTTAGGCTTTTTTGGTGTTTAAAAATCTTGCGTTACCCCTGAAAAACATCTATAATAGGATATAAAGAATAAGGTAGTGGAGGTAGGCAATGGTGCATAAGAAAGAAAAAATAATAATTTTAAGTTTAATATTAATATTGATAATAGCAGTAATAGGAGTAAGTTATGCAGCTTTTAGTTATACAGGAACTGGTAAGACAGTTAACAGTATCACTACAGGTGCAATTACGATGACTTATACAGAAAGTGATAATGTCATTATGATGGATGAAGCCTTACCAACCACAGATAAAACAGGAACAGTAAGATTAAAAGAAGGAGAGTACTTTGATTTTACGATATCAAGTAATATCATAGGTAATGTTAATATCAACTATGAGATAAGTGCTAAAGAAGTAGGAAATGGAACAATAGATGGAGAAAATATTAAGTTATATTTAACAAGATTAAAAAGCGATGGTAGTGAAGAAGCATTAATGGTACCAGAGACTTATAGTGAAGAAGCAAGTGCCAATAGTTATACCGGAAGACCATCAGGAGAGATGAGTTTATATACAAATAGTATGAATAGTAGTGAAAGTAATAATTATCGTCTTAGAATGTATGTAACAGAAGAATACAATCCACAAGGAGATGGAGGGGGGTTAACCTTCTCAGTTCAAATAAATGTCTATGGTAAAGATGGAGATAAATATGTGCCAGAGACAACAGAGACAATATTAGCTAATAACCCTTTACAAGAAGATAAAACTAATATGTTCAATTATGCTAGTAATGGAGATATCCTAACAGATCCTCTACGTATGGAGATAGAAAATGATCCAGAATATGTAACTAATGGCTTATATCAGTTGGCTGATGAAGATGGCGTAAGTTACTATTTTAGAGGTGATGTAACTAATAATAATGTAAGATTTGGAAAGTATACAGATGATTACTATGTTTATACTGATGGTGGTCTTAGGCATTTTCAGAGTTTAGAAAGTTGTGTTGATGCTTTAGGTAGTTCAGAACATTGTACACCTTTAAAGTTAGCATCACAAGGTGATGATATGTACTGGAAAATAGTAAGAGTAAATGGTGATGGTAGTTTAAGATTGATTTATAATGGAACAAGTGCAGAACCAACAAATACTGATATAGTTGATTCTTACGTTATAGGATATACGTCATATAACTCTTATATGGATGATGCAAAATATACAGGATATACTTATGATAATGGAACTGACTCATTTATTAAGAAAGAGATTGATACATGGTATAAGAATACTTTAGGAAATAGTAGCTATGATGATATGGTAATAGGAGGAAGGTTCTGTAGTGATAGTAGTGGTTATAAACTTGGAACTGATTATGGACTTTCTATTATAAATTATAATGTTTTTGCAAGTTATGATAGATTAGGACAAGCAATTTCTAATTTTAGTAAAGCTAATGCACCAACTCTGAAATGTCCTGTAACAAATGAAAGTTATGGAGGAGATTACAGATTAAAAGCAGGATTAATAACAGCAGATGAGATGGTGTTAGCAGGAGAGAATATGTATTTAAGTGGAAATAGCTATTTAAATGTAAAAGATAGCAGTGCATATTATTGGACGATGACACCATCATCTTTTAATAATAATGGTTCTGGTTGGTATCAATCTAATAGTATTTATGTTAGTTTAATTAGTGATATTCGGGCGGTTAGACCGGTTATAAATGTTATGGCTAATACTGATTTTGTTAGTGGTGATGGAACAATAGATAATCCATACGTATTATCTGTTTAAACAGATAATTTGAAAGGACTTAATAAGTCCCTTTTTGTTGGTTGCAGGTACTAAGTTAATGGTGTAAAATGTTAAATGATAGGAAGGAGGGTAAAAATGATTTTAGATATAATTAGAAAGAAGGCTTGTAATTTAGAACTTACAAGAGAAGAGTTGGAAACGATTTTTAATGGATATTTACATGATGAGGTTAAAGATTATCAGATGAGTGCTTTTTTGATGGCTATATGTATTAATGATATGAGTGATAGTGAGATATTTGCTTTAACTGATATCTTTATTAAAAGTGGTGATGTTCTTGATCTTAGTTTTATGTCTAGTAAAGTTATTGATAAACATTCAACTGGAGGGGTTGGAGATAAAACAACTCTAATTGTTGCTCCAATAGTGGCTAGTCTTGGAGTAGCGGTAGTAAAGATGAGTGGTAGAGGATTAGGTTATACGGGAGGAACAATTGACAAATTAGAATCTATTCCTAACTTTAAAGTTGATCTTAGTGAAGATGAGATTAAAAAACAAGCAATAGATATTGGGATAGTTGTTACTAGTCAAAGTGAAGATTTAGTGCCACTTGATAAAAAAGTCTATGCTTTACGAGATGTTACTGCTACAACTAATTCCATTCCTTTAATCGCTAGTAGTATTATGAGTAAGAAAATAGCATCGGGAGCTGATGGTATTGTTATTGATATAAAAGTAGGGAGTGGGGCTTTAATTAAAACGAGAAAAGAAGCAGAGAGACTTGCTAATATTATTATTAAGATTGGTAACTATTATCAAAAAGAGGTTAGGACAATTATTTCGGATATGAATACACCGCTTGGAAAATGTATTGGTAATAAATTAGAGGTGTTTGAAGCAATAGATGTGTTACAAAATAAAGTAAAAGGGCCTTTATATGATACCTGTTTAGAGCTTGCTAGTAAGATGGTTAGTATGGGGAAAAATATTAGTGAAAAAGAAGCTTTAAAAGAGGTAGTTAGTAGTATTGAAAGTAAAGAAGCTTATAAGAAATTTTTGCAATTTATTAAATATCAGGGTGGAGATTTAGAAAAATTAGAGATAAATGCGAAAGTATATAATATTAAAGCGAATAAAAGTGGAGTGTTAAAAAATATTGATGCTTTAGAGATTGCAAAACTTTCTAAGAGTTTGGGAGCTGGTAGAAGTAGTAAAGATGAACAAATTGATTATAATGCGGGAGTAGTGCTTACTAAAGAGATTGGTGATAAGATTAGTGAAGGGGATATTTTAGCTAACTTATATACTAATATTGACAAGTTAGACTTTAATGTAGAAAGAATATTTGAAATTTCTTGAAAAAAGATAGCCTATTTGTTATACTCTTAATAAGGTAAGGTGATTATATATGGGTGCTAGACTTAGTACTAAAAGACAGATAAAAAAAGATGATAGAAAAAAGAAACTTGATAAATTTGATAAAGCAATGGATGATATTAAGAAAATTGGGATATTATCTTGTTGTTTAGTTGGAATAATGCTCGTTGTTAGTCTTTTTATTGATCCTAATGAAAGTTATGCAGCGGTAGTAGAAGAATTACCTGCTAGTTTTAAATCAGTAATGGATCCAATTACAAATCCTGATGATCCAAATTATGAAAGACCTCCAATGCCTGCTGATTATGCGCAATTTATTACAGGCGTATCTACGCCAAGAGCGTTTTATGGTATTGATTCTTCTGGTTCTAGACTTAGTAATATCTACTGTATGGATAGAATGTTATTAATGGAAGGTGGAGTTACTTATAATAAAGATAAATCGGTAGTTGATGAGAGTTTAACAACTAAATATCCTGGTCTAATCTATATTATTGAACATGGAGATACATTACCAACTGAATTATTAAATACGGTATCTTCAAGTGAACAACCAGTTTTGACTTATTATGTAAATCAACTTGCTGTTTGGTGGTATATTGATATAGTAAATGGTTACTCTAGTGGTGCAAATGATCCAGGAAAAGATGTGGATTATGATGGCCCTGCTGCTCATCCATATTTGAATAACTTAAGTGTTGAAGAGAAAAATGCAATTATAAATGATACTAAATATGGACCATATATTAGAGAATTAATTACTGCAGCTGTTAATTATCAAGCTGATACTAATCCTAGTTTAAATACAATTAATACTAGTGATATTACATTTACAACAACAGATCAATATATTGAAACTAGTCTTATATCTGTTAGTAGTAATAGTAGCAATTTTATTAATTATACTGTTAATACCAATAATAATAATATTAAAGTATATAATGAAGCTGGTATTGAACAAACTACATTTAATGCTAATGAAAGATTTAAGTTAAGAATTCCTTTAAGTGAGGTTGTTGATTTTAAAGTTAGTCTTAATGTTAGTATAGTAGGTAGTTTCTCTGTTCATGATGCTTATTTCTATGTAGCAGAGGGAGAAACAACATCTAGTCTTAAACATCAAAGAGCTTTACTTGGTCTAATTGTTAATGATACAAAATCGGTAGGAACACATTTAGAGTATGAAATACCTACAGGTAAAGTTGTGATTAGTAAACAAGATTCTGTTACAGGAGCTGGAATAAAAGGAGCAGTTTTATCAATAACTGATAAAACTGGTAAAGAGGTTTATCGTTATGAGACAACAGGAGAAGATGTTGATTTAACTCTTCCAGTTGGTAGTTATGTCGTAACAGAGACTGTTATACCAGAAGGATATCAAGCAGAGGTTACAACCGTTAATTTTGATGTTGTTAGTGGTGGTACAACTCCAGTGGTTCTTCTTAATACACCAGAAATAGATGTTCCTAATACAGGCCTTGATGCTGGTATTATATATGGTATAGGAACACTAATTGTAATTGCCGGTATTGTACTAATAGTTGTGGCTTTGAAACCAAAGAATGCAAAAGGAAAATAAAAAAATAAAAGGCCAGCTCTTTAAAGTTGGTCTTTTCCTACTTATAATCGGGGGAATAGTCTTTTTTAGTATTCCTCTTGCTAAAATAAAAGATCAAGTCTTTGAAGAGATGAGATTAGCAATATTTAGACTTGATATAAATAGTGAAGATCAAACTATTAGTAATGTTGATACCGAAAATTTAACAGTTACGACTGATGAAATTATAGAAGAAGAACCTAGTTCTTCTAGTCCTTCGCCAAGTTATTCCTATATTGGTGAATTAAGTATAAAAGATATTAGATTACAAAGAGGGTTTGTATCTAAAAATTCTAAATATAATAATATCAATTATAATATAGCTATTGCTAAAGAAGCAGATTATCCTGATGTTGAGAAAGGTAACTTTATTTTGATGGCCCATTCAGGTAATGCTTATATATCTTTCTTTGATAAATTATATCGTTTAGAAATAGGAGCGATAGCAACAGTTAGTTATGAAGCAGAAACCTATACTTATAGATTAGTTAAAGTTTATACACAACCTAAGACAGGTAAAGTGGCTATATTTAGAAATCCTGATATTAAAACATTAACCTTAATTACTTGTACACATGATGATGACTATAATCAATCAATTTATATATTTGAAGAGGTTTAAGAATAAAAAGGAGGAAAATTATGGATTTAAATTTATTTGAAAGAATAGTGACATTTATACAAATGCCCTTTCAATCTTTTCTTTCAATTGAACTTTTATTAATTTTTGTTATTCTTTATATATTTCTAATCTATAATTTGAAAAGAAAAAATAAGAAAGTTAAATATGCTTTAGCAGGACTTTCAATCTTTTTCTTCTTCCTTTTAGTCTTCTATTATTTTGATGATATGATGACAGTCTTTAGTGAGACGATTAAACCATTCTTTAGAGCTTTTTATTTTCCTAATATTATTTTCTATAACTTAGTAGCTTTAATCAGTTTAGTTATCCTTATTTATACAATGTTTAAAGAGAATACTAGTAAGTTAAATAAAATAATTACTTATACTTTTACTTTGCTCCATTTGTTCTTATATACATTATTTGTTAGTATGGCCATAACTAATAACATTAGTCTCGTTAATCAAGTTTCTATTTATCGACATGATGAGATGTTTGTGATTGTCTTTTTTAGCCAAACAGTCTTTCTTCTTTTAGTACTTTACAAAGTTATATTTCATTTTTGTTATGTTAAAAGGGAAAAATTGAAAAATAAATAAGAGAGTGCTATAATGTTTAGGAAGCGAGGTAGTTATGAAAAAAACAATTGTTAAACTTAAAGATAAATTTGTTAATTTTGTAAAAAGAATAAAAAAAGAAAAAATGATATCTAATTATTTCAAAAATAATAGATTATTTCTTCTTTTTGTTTTAGTTTGTGTTGTTAATTCAACATTGCTTAGATTTTTTACAATGCCAACGGTTGAAAATTATTTATCAATTAAAACAATTCTTGCTGATACAGCGATTGTAGTGATAATTGGATCGTTTTCTTATCTGTTTAAAAATAGAAAAAGATATATATATCTTTTAGTTTGGGCTACTATTTTTACAACAATATGTGTGATTAACTCTGTTTATTATACTTTCTATACTTCTTTTGCTAGTGTTTCGATGTTATCATTAACACAGTATATTGGTGAGGTTGGAGATGCCGTTGTTCAAAATGTGTTACAATTAAAAGATTTATTTTACTTAATCCCATATATTTTCTTTATTTACTACTACTATAGACTGAAAAAAAGGGGATTATATAAAAATTATCCTAAAGAGGTTAGAGGAAAGAAATTCCGTCATACCTTAGTATTTGGAGTAGCTATTTTAGTAGCATTTTGTTTGTCATTATCAAGTCTTGAAATTAGCCGTTTTGTAAAACAGTGGAATAGAGAATATATTGTTATGAGATTTGGTATTTATTTATATCAAGGTAATGATCTTGTAGCAAGTTTAACACCTACCATTTCAGCGATGTTTGGCTATGATGAAGCGAAAAAGGAATTTATGGAATATTACCAAGATCGATGTGATGAACAAGATTATACTAATGAATATACAAATATTTTTGAAGGTAGAAATGTTATTGTTATTCATGCAGAGAGTTTACAAGCTTTAACACTTAATAAAACCTTTAATGGGGTAGAGGTTACTCCTAATTTAAATAAAATGATTAAAGAAGGATTATTTTTCTCTAATTTCTATTCGCAAGTTAGCGTTGGAACTAGTAGTGATACAGAATTAACTTATAATACTAGTCTAATGCCAACTCAAAGTGGAACGGCCTTTGTAAGTTATTTTGATAGAACTTATATATCTACACCTAAACTAATGAAAGAAAAAGGCTATTATACTTTCAGTATGCATGCTAATAATGCAGATTTCTGGAATCGAAGAACAATGCATAAATCTTTAGGTTATGATGACTTTTATAGTAAAGAGACTTATGAGGTTGATGATGAAAATATTATTGGACTTGGTCTTTCTGATAAAGAGTTCTTTAAACAGTCAGTAGAGAAAATTAAAAAGATTAGTGAAGAACATGATAAATACTATGGACTTTTAATAACATTAACTAATCATACACCATTCTCTGATGTTGATAAATATGGAGATTTCAGTGTGACAATGAAAACGACAGTGACAAATCCTGATGGAACGATTAGTGAAATAGAAGCACCATACTTAGAAGGAACAAAACTTGGTAATTACTTTAAATCTGTTCATTATGCGGATGAAGCTCTTGGCGAGTTCTTTACAATGATGGATGAAGAAGGTTTACTTGATAATACAGTGGTAATACTATATGGAGATCATGATGCAAGACTTCCTAAGAGTGATTATATCTTAATGAATAATTATGATCCGGTTACTAATGATGTTAAGAGTAAAGATGATCCTACTTATGAAGAATATGATAGTTTTGATTATGAATTAGATCGTAAAGTGCCATTACTTATTTGGACTAAAGATCAAGTGGTTACAGGGACAGTTGATTATACAATGGGAATGTATGATGTAATGCCGACAATAGGAAATATGTTAGGATTTTATAATAAATATGCGTTAGGACATGATATCTTTGAAATTAAAGATGATAATATTGTGGTTTTCCCTAATGGTAATTGGGTTACTAATCTTATGTACTATAATAGTCAGAAGGGACAATATAAACTCTTAAAAGATGAGGTTATTAGTGATGATTATATTTCTAAAAATAACGAATATGCCGAAAAATTATTAGATGTGTCTAATAAAGCGATTGTCTTTGATTTGTTTAATCCAAATAGTGAAGAAGAAGCGGTAAGTAAGAATAATTAGAAGGGATTTGTGAGAATGAAACTTAAAAAAAGTGTGAAAATAGTATTAGTAGTAGCGATTTTATTAATAGGAGCGGGACTTTTCTTTATTGCTTATGATAGCTTTGCTCCTAAAAAGGCTGCGAAGACGGCAACTGTAGTTAATCAGATAGAAGAGTATGGTTATACGTTGAAATCGACAAGAAATGATACTTATAAAGATATGTTTCAGGATTTACAAAACATTTTAAATAGTGATGAGGTCGATGAAGAAGCGTATCTTGAACAGATTAGTAAAATGTTTGTTTATGATTTCTTTAACTTAAGCGATAAACTTGCTAATACTGATGTAGGGGGAATTGATTTTGTGTATAGTAGTGCGAAGACTAATTTCTTAGAAAAAGCAGAAGATACAGTTTATAAGTATGTAGAAAGTGATATCTATGATAATAGAGATCAAGAGTTACCTGTAGTTGATTCTGTTAATGTTGATAATATAGAAACAGTTAGTTATACAATAGGTACAGATGTTACGGATGATAATGCTTATCAAGTTAGTTTATCTTGGACTTATAAAAAAGATTTAGGTTATCAAACAGCTGCTGTACTTACATTTGTTCATGAAGATAATAAATTAGCTTTGGTGGAAATGACAATGGAATAGACTAGATTTAGTCTTTTCTTTTTGGAAAAAATACTTTATAATCTATCTAAAGAAACGAGGTGTAATGATGGAACGATTACAAAAAGTTGTTGCTAATAGTGGTATTTGTTCTAGACGAAAAGCAGAGGAATTAATTAAAGAAGGACGTGTTAAAGTAAATAATATAGTTGTTAAAGAGTTAGGGGTAAAAGTTAGTAGTAAAGATAAAATAAAAGTTGATGATAAGGAATTAAGTAAAGAGAATAAAGTTTATTATCTACTTAATAAACCAAGAGGGGTTATTACTAGTGTTAATGATGAAAAGAGGAGAAAGACAGTAGTTGATTTAATACCTTGTAGAGAAAGAATATATCCTGTGGGAAGACTTGATTATGATACGACAGGGGTGCTTTTGCTTACTAATGATGGAGATTTTGCTAATATTCTTATGCATCCTAATGATAAAGTGGAAAAAGTTTATGTGGTTAAAGTTCGTGGTATTATTAAAGGTGATAGTATTAATGAACTTAAGAGGGGTGTTGTTATAGATGGTGTTAAAATGGAACAAGCGAAAGTTAAATTAAAAAGAACAGATTATAAAAGTAATACCTCATTTTTAACTGTTACTATTCATGAAGGACGTAATCATCAAGTTAAGAAGATGTTTGAAACAGTTGGTTTTCCAGTTTTAAAACTAAAAAGAGAAAGAGAATTTATCTTTGACTTATCGGGATTAAAAAGTGGGGAATATAGAAAATTAACACCTAAAGAAGTAGCGATTGTTTATAGTTTAGAAAAAAAATAAGAGCGTAATTGCTCTTATTTTGTCTTTATTATTCTTCTATTTCAATTGCTGCTGTAGGACAAGAGTCAGCGGCATCTTGGACCTCATCCTTATTTTCTTCTTTAACAGTTTCTACTTTAGCTTTGCTTAAACCATCATCATCAATTTCAAAAACATCAGGACATATAGCAGCACAAGCACCACAACCGATGCAAGCATCTTTATTTACTTTAACTTTCAAATTTATCCCTCCCATCTAATTATAACGTATTTTTAACATTTTGCCTACTTTAATTTTTTCTAATAGTATGTTATGATTATTTATAGTAAAGTAGGTGATAAAATGGGGCGGATGGAAAGATATAATGAATCTTCAACAAAAGTTGGCAGTAGAACCTCAAGGAATCAAGAACTATATAATAATCTTGGTAATCTAGAAAAAATGACCACCCTTACTGATGTTTCAAGAATAGAAGCAGTTGAATTAGAAGCAGCTCGAAAAAACTATCGGACAAGAGAAGGGTATCATCAAATAAAAGACTATGATATTCCAGTACCTAAACCATTAGTTAGAAAAGAGTTAGATGAATTTAATTATATATATGGTAACGAAGAGAGAAAAACTCATGATATAAATAAGATCTTGGAAGAAGCGAAAGAGTTAAGAGAAAGGGATAGCTTAGAAAGTAAGAGAAAGTTACATAATGAGAAATATAATATATTAGAGAGTAGTGAAGAAGATTTAGAGAAATTTAAAGAAGAGACGAGATTAAAACATAAACCTATTGAAAATGAGAAAGAGTTAGAAGAGTTAATTAATACTATTACCTCTAAAGAATTAAGAGAACAGATAGATAGTGCTACAGATAATGAAGGAAGCTTATTAAGTGATTTAATGGCTACTAATGTTCATGATGTGGTTAAACCGATTACAACAAAGATAGAGAGTGCTAAAATAGAAGAAGATACTAATAAATTAAAAGATATTGTTAATAATACTAGTAAAAATATTGGAGCAGATATTGATAAATCATTCTATACAAGAAGCTTAGATCTTAGTGAAGATGATTTTGAATTAGATGAAGATGAAGAGTTTGTGTCTAAACCTTCAAAATTAATAACCTTTTTAAAATTTATTTTTTCTGTTATCTTGATTTTAGCGGTTGGTTTTGGTGTTTATTACGTTATAACTAATTTTTAAAATTTGTATATTAAAATCGTTAAAAATTGTATATCAAATGTCTTAAAATTTGTATATCAAAAACATTAAAAAATGTATATCAATTCTTGATTAATCTATAAAATTATGTTATCCTGTTAATGAGGTGAGACCCTTATGAATTTTAATAAAGACGAATATATGCCAAGATTAATAGACAAAAAATTAGATGACTATTTAAAAGTTTTTGGCGCTTTATCTGTTGAAGGACCTAAATGGTGTGGAAAAACATGGACATCTTCACATCATACTAAAAGTGCAGTTTATCTTGATGATGAAGAAACTAAAGAAAAAGCATTGCTTGATTTAGAACTAGTATTAAATGAAGAACAACCAGAATTAATTGATGAATGGCATTTAGTACCAAAGATTTGGGATAAAGTTAGAAGAAAATGTGATGAGGATTCTAATAAAGGTAAATATATATTAACATGTTCTACTGAATTAAATGATGAAGCGAAGAAAGAGGTATTTCATTCGGGAGCTGGAAGAATTGGAAAAATAAAAATGTATACGATGTCACTTTATGAATCTGGAGATTCTACGGGTGAGGCTTCATTAACAGCAATGTTGGAAGATAAACAGAAAAATGTTAATGTAAAAATACCTTCTTTAAAAGAACTTGCTAATTTAATAGTTAGAGGTGGATGGCCTAGTAATATAAAAGTAGATTCTGATAAAGTGGGGTTAATACCTAAAAGTTATATAGAATCTATTCTTGATAAAGATATGAATGATGATAAAAAAAGAGATAAAAATAAAATGAGAATGTTACTTAAATCATTATCAAGAAATGAATCTACTGTTGTTAGTAATGAAACACTTATAAAAGATATAAAGGATTATGAGAATAGAGAAGAGTTAATTGAAAGTAGAATAACATTAAGAGACTATTTAGATGTATTAGATAGATTACATATAATAGAGAATCAAGAGGCTTATAGCGAAAATTATCGCTCTAAAGAAAGAATTGGAAAATCACCTAAAAGACATTTAACAGATCCGTCTTTAGTTTGTGCTTCTTTAAATCTTAATGCTGATAAATTACTTAAAGATTTAAAAACATTTGGGTTTCTTTTTGAATCATTAGTAGAAAGAGATTTAAGGATATATATAGAATACTTAGGTGGACATTTATATCACTTTAGAGACAATGTAACAGGTTTAGAGGTTGATTCGATTTTAGAGTTTTCTAATGGTGATTATGCAGCGATAGAAATAAAATTGGGATATAATGCTATAGATACTGCTAAAAAAGAATTATTAAGATTTTATGATAATATGATAACAAAACCTAAATTTATGTGTATAATAACAGGTAATTTTACATCTGTTGTAAAAGATAAAGAAACAGGTATATATATTGTTCCTATAACTGCTTTACGACCATAGAAAAATAAAAATTATAATCTTGTATTCTAGGTAATTAGTATGATAATATTGATATAGAACAAATAGAAAGAAGGTATGAAAAATGCAAGCTAGCATCCGTTTACAAATAGTTACCTGGGGGGGGGGGACTTTAGAAGCTTAAGTACTTTCTTTAATCGTGGAATAAGAACAGGATAGAAGGATTCTGTTCTTTTTTTGGTTAAATGAAAGGTGTAAAAAAATGAAAAGACTATTATTAAATACTAAAGTATCAAAAATATATATAATAAGTGTAATACTAATAACTTTATTACTATTAGCAAGTTATTATTCGTATGCGATGTTTACTGTAAGTAAAGAAAAAAATAATGCGATAAGTATTGTGACAGGGACATTAAGTTATGATTTGAAAATTGATGGAGTTAGTACAGATGAAATAGTAGTAAATGCGTTGGATACAGCTACATTTACTGTTACTTTAAGTAATCCTAATGAGAGAATAGCAAGATTTAATTTTTATTATATAGGTGAGGTAGATGAAGGAGTAAAGATGGGGTATTTAGAAGGAGATAATAGAAATATTCCTCCTAATGCTTCAGGAGTAAATTTAACAGCTAAAGATTCGATTGGGAGTGTTAATACATATTTAATTACAGTTTTCAATTCTACTTTGGTGACACAAACTATTAAAATTGGTGTGCAAGTGGGACTAGATTATAATAATTTGAGTTTACCTAGTGATGGACATTTGTTTCAAAAATATGATTTATTAGCAGACGAGGCTTTAAAGATTAAAGCAACATTAGATGATGATGTATTAAGAACTAAGGAATTATATCTTTTTTCTCAAGAAAAAACTATGCAAACAGATCAAATAATTGATTATCGTTATATTGGTAGTGAACCAAATAATTATATATATTTTAATGATGAATTATGGCGTATAATAGGTGTTTTTACTGTTGATGATGGAACAGGAAAGGAAGAAGAACGATTAAAGATAATGAGTAATACGGGTATTTATGGGGTGTCTTTTGATAATACGGGTGAATATGGTAATAGTGATTTTGTTAATTCTTCATTAAATCATCTGTTAAATGAAGGGCATGAAAATGAAGAGATTGGTGGCAGTCTTTATTGGAATAGAGCTAGTGGTATTTGCTACAATGGTATAAATAATGCTACTAGTACTTGTGATTTTACAACAGTAGGGTTGCTAGATGATGCTAAAAAAATGATTGATAATAGTGTTTGGTATCTTGGAGGAGTGGCTGATATTTATGTAACACCAATTGAATTTTATAATTATGAACGTGGTAATTTAACTTATAATAATGAAAGGCAAATAAGCTGGACAGGAAAAGTTGGACTTATTTATCCTTCTGATTATGGTTTTGCAACTAGTGGTGGAGCTAATACCTCAAGAGAAGAATGCTATAATAATTATTTATATTCATGGGCAAGTGATTGCTATAATAATAATTGGATTTATAAGATTGAGTCTAATATGAAAGTTACCATTACGGCTTCTTCTGAGTTTGTAAATAGAATATTTCATGTTAATAATGCAGGATATCTTACAACAACTTATCCTTACTATAGTGATACAGTTTTTCCTACGGTTTATTTGAAACAAAAAATAATAATAACTAATGGAAATGGTAGTCTTAGTGATCCTTATCAATTAGAATTGTTATAACGATAGATTTATGATTTATAATAGGTGCAGATTGTTTTTTAACAGTCTGTTTTTATATTATTTGTAAATAAGTTACTTGCATTACCCTTTTGTTTATTCTATAATCTAAATAGAAGAATAAAAGTATTAACGATATCAAAATGTATATACTAAATGTTGTAGGAGTGATGTATAGTGAAATTGAATAAGGAGACTAACTATTAAAAGTCAATAGTAATTTTATAAATTTTAATAGTTTGTTATAAATTGGAAAGAAACCC
>CALVIR010000008.1 GCA_944331915.1 uncultured Bacilli bacterium
GCATGGGTTTCTTTCCAATTTATAACAAACTATTAAAATTTATAAAATTACTATTGACTTTTAATAGTTAGTCTCCTATTTTATATTAATCTTTTTTTAAAATCTTATCAAAAGTTTCTTCCATTCTAAGTGCTTTTTGATGTTTAATCGCTCCATGTAAAATACCTAGATTAAAAGGATAATTATTTTCCTTAATTTCCTCAATGGCTTTATATAAATCACCATTTTTAAAAGAAACAGTATTTCCCACACAGGTAAGTTTATTTGCTTGAGAAAGAACCTCTATTGTAGATGGTGTTACTGGTTCAAAAAGTTGAGGATTACTATCTACATATTGTCTTATCAAATTTAGATTTTTAACCCCACTAAGAGAATAACCAACCAAAACTAAGTCTTTGACATCTAAATTATATTTCACAGCATAGTCATAAGTATTTAATGGTCGTTTAAGTTTAAATTTATATATTCTAGTAAGTTCTTCTTCCATTTCATTTAAAATATTTACATAATGAGTTTGATACAAATTATAAACAGCTTGCTTATCTTCAGCAAAAGTTAATTGTTCAGCTAAAGTTGGATCCATTTGTAAGAAAAAAGCTAGAGCATTAGTTTTAAAACCATACATATTACAGTATAATGCTAATTCATGACGATTATTACGATTCTTAAGAAAAGCTATAGTCTCTTGATCAGACATAGAAGCGATTCCCTGTTTAATATTATCACGAGCAGTTTCAATATTTTTTACTACTTTTTTATTTCTTATATTAGCACGTTCTTTTAAATAAATATTTTTTAATTCTAGACATTTCAAATATAAAGGATGATCTTTTGGTCTTAGTATTTCTAAGGCTCTATAATAAGCACTATTAAAAGTATTAGTATTTTTTGAAAATTCTTCTGGTGTTTCAGCAGCACTAAGAAAAAATCTAATTGTAGCTTTAGCAATACCATATTCTCTATTTTCTTTCCGTGTTTTATAGTCTAAGAGCATTTTATTTTCTATTTCAAATTTAATTTCATTAAGAGTACATTTATAAGATAAATCGGTCTTTTCATCATCAGCATTAAAATCAGTAATTACTCTAACAAGATTATTAGGTGAAACATCAAGTTTTTCACATAACTCAAGGGTATATTTATAAATATCTTCCCCACCTTTATAAGCATCTACTAAATTATTGAAAATGACAATACTAACCTTTTCTATTTTGGCTAATTCAATTCGATCAAAATTTATTTTTAAATTTTCTCTTAATGTATAGGCATCACCGTTATTTTTCTTAATACCTCTAAGGTATAACTCAACTAAGTCTTCTTTATTATCAGTTTTAGTCATAAATTTTATTATATTTTGTGTATTTTCTTCTATTTTCATTATCTTTTCCCCCATTTGCAAGGCTTATTTTAACACAATTTAAAAGAATTAGCAATCATTCTTTAATATTTAAAAGAAGTAATTCTAGAACTAGACTATTATCTAAAGCTCCACTTTTTATATTAAAGTCTATTTTTGCTAAGTCTTTTATGATTTTTCTTATTTCTTTAAGACTATAGTATCTAATAAGTTCTAAAGTTTTTTTAACTCTAAAAGGATGAACATCTAAAATCTTGCCAATATCATAGTTATTTAAATTATTTTTAGATAGTATTTTTACTTGGTATAAAAGACGATACTGACTTTCTAATAGTCCCATAATTGCATAACTTTCGATATTGTAACTTAATAAGTCATTATAGATGGTTATCGCTTGTTTTTTATCTTTTAAACTAATCGCTCTAACTAAATCAAAACTTAAGTTATCTTGATTATTATTAGGCTTTAAAAGTAAGTCAAAAGCTTTAGAGTAAACAACATTTTTATCATTAATAAAAGCTAATTTTAACTTATCACATTCTCTAATTAACCGTTCTAAGTCATCATGATAATAATTATCTAAAAGATTAATTGTTTTATTATCTATTTTATAGTCTTTAAATTTATCTTTAATTATATTGATACTACTTTCTTCTAATTTAATAGGTTTTACCTGTTTAAGTAAGTCTTTAGTTATCTTTCTTCTTTCATCTAATTTAGAACAAGTTAGAATAAGTAAGACTGTGTCTTGAGGATTTTCTAAGTATTTAATTAATCTTACTATTTTCTCTTCTTCATCTTTTTCTAAAACTTTAAAGTTTCTTCCAATAATTACTTTCTTAGGTGTCAAGAAGGAAATAGTATCTACATCTTCTAGTAAGTCATTAAGATCCTTTTCATCTAAATCATAAGTTGTAATTAGGCTATCTTGAAAGTTTTCTTTTTTTACTAGCTCTTCTATTTTATGATTAATTAGACTGATAGAATCACTCATAATAAGGTAGTTAAGCATTTAAAATGTCCTCAAGTTCTTTCTTAATAGCTTTTAAGTGTTTTTTATCTTTAATACCGCCTTGAGCAAAAGTAGCACTACCACCACCATTACCTCCATAATTAACCGTAGCACTCTTAACGATATAACCAGCATTTAAATTAGGAATAGAGTTACGACAAATAATATTTACACTATTATCTTCTTTAATATTAGCAAGGAAAACAAGAATATTTTCATGGCTATTACAAAGATTATCTGCTAAAGCTTTGACTAAGAACATTTCTTTATTATTAAGCTCTAAGTATAATATTTTTTTATCATTAATAACTTTAATTTGCTCTTCATATTGATCTAAGTCCTCTAAAGTCTTTTTCTCTAACATATTATTATAGTTTTTCTCTAAAGTCTTAACCTCACTTTGAACATAATTAAGTTCATTTTGATTAAAGATAATATCTTTATATGAGATTGGTTTAGAATTATCTATTTCGACATCAAAATCTAGAACAAATCCATTTTTCTTAGCTAAATCAAGTATTTCTTTCGCTTTTATTAGAAGTTTAATCATCTCATCATTATACGGTTTAATAATAGAGAATAGTGTTCCTTCTATTTTTTTACCTGTTACCGCTTCAATTCTATAAGTATTACTACCTTTAGATTCAAAGTTAAATATTGCAAAGGCCCCAATATCTTTCGTATTAGCAACATGAGTTCCTCCACAAAGTTCAATGGATTTATCAATTTTAACAACTCTTACAAAATCTTGATATTTCTCTCCAAATAACGCAATAGCACCTAGTTTTTTCGCTTTATCTAAAGGCATAACCTCAGTTGATGTTATCGCCTGCTTTTTAATAATATTATTAACTAATTCCTCTACTTTTACTAATTCATCATCACTAATTTTCGATGGACAAGTAAAATCAAATCTAAGTTTATTTTCATCAACATAACTACCTGCTTGTTTAACATCTTTATCAACGATTTGTCTTAAGGCATATTGTAATAGATGGACACTTGAGTGGTTTGCTTCAATTTCTTTTCTTCTAGCTTTATCAATTATAACCTCAACATCATCATTAACATGAATAACTCCATCTAATAGCTTTACTTTATGAATATGTTGCCCATTAGGTCCTTTAAAGACATCAACAACACGAGCTTTAAAAGTGTCACCAATAATCATACCTGTATCAGAAACTTGTCCTCCTGACTCCCCGTAAAAGCAAGTTCTTTTTAAAATGATATAGCCATCATGATCAAGACTCTTTAAAAGACTATCTTTACTGACAATAGCAAGAACATTACTTTTTAACCTGTAAAGTCCATAGACAAAAGTAGATTCTTTCTTAAAATCCATTAAGACTTGTTTTTGACTGGCCATTGCCGTCTTACTACGATTAGATTTTTTAGCAAGAAGGCGTTGTTTTTCCATATATTCGTTAAAGCCATCACTATCAACATCATAGCCTTGTTCTTTAGCAATTTCTAATGTAAGTTCTAATGGAAAGCCAAAAGTATCATATAATTTAAAGGCATCATACCCACTAATTACTTTGCCTTTTGTATTAAGAATTATCTCTTTAAGTCTTCTTTCCCCGTCTTCTAAAGTATTCATAAATAACTTTTCTTCATCTAAAATGTAAACAGCAATCTCTCCAGAATGTTCTTTAATCTCAGGATAAGCTTCACCCATTACTCTAACGACAACAGGAACTAATTTATAAAGGAATGGTTCTTCAAAACCTAATTTTTTTCCAAATCTAACGCTTCTTCTAACTAAACGTCTTAAAACATAATCTCTTCCCGTATTACCAAAGTTAGCCCCATCAGCAAGAGCAAAGGTTACCGCTTTAATATGATCAGCGATGACTTTAAAAGCCGTCTCACCGTTATATAAAACTCCACTTAATTCTTCTATTTTTTCAATTATTGGTTTAAAAAGATCAGTCTCAAAATTAGAATCTACTCCTTGAAAAATACAACACCATCTCTCAAGTCCTGCACCTGTATCAATATTTTTGTGAGGTAATTCTTTATATTTTTCTCTAGGTACTCCTTCTTTAGAATTAAATTGACTAAAGACATTATTCCAAATCTCAACATAACGATCTTGATCTATATCATTAATAAATTTTTGATAAGCATCCCCATCAGGATCAAACTTTTCTCCTTGGTCATAGAAAATCTCACTATCTGGTCCACATGGTCCTTCCCCAATTTCCCAGAAATTACCTTCTAATTTAACGATATGGTCTTTATCAATTCCAACCTCAATCCATTTATTATAAGCATCTATATCATGAGTATAAACAGTTACATAAAGCTTTTCTTTAGGAATACCAAACCACTCTTTACTCGTTAATAATTCAAAAGCAAACTCAATCGCTTCATCTTTAAAGTAGTCCCCAATCGAAAAGTTTCCCATCATTTCAAAGAAAGTTTGGTGTCTTTTAGTAACTCCCACATTTTCTATATCATTAGTTCTAATACATTTTTGAATATTAACGATTCTTCTAGCAATAGGAGCGGTAGTTCCATCAAAATATTTTTTTAATGGTGTAACTCCAGCATTAATCCATAGAAGGGAATCATCGTTAATAGGAATTAAAGGAGCAGATTTTACATACTTATGTCCATGTTCTTCAAAGTACTTAATCCACATCTTTCTAATTTCATTGCTAGTCATATATTTCATATTCATCTCTCCTTGTTATTTTTGTTCATCTTCAATATCTTTTAATATTTCCTCTAATCTTTCATAATAACTATCAAAGTCACCATTATTTAAGATATAGTAATCAGCATAAGCAATAGGACCTCCTTTAGCAGAGTTTTCTATTTCTCCTATATCTCTTTTTTTAATATCTTCAAGATTAAAAGGACGGTCTTTTCTCATACCTACTCTATTATATCTAATTTTCTTATCACTGCAAACACAAATAAGTTTTAAATCATGAGGAAATTTCTCTTTAAGGATTAAATATTCATCCCAAGAGTATAACCCATCTAAAACTGTATCTTTTTCTTTAAAAGATTCTTCAATATCTTTAAGAAGAATCTTAGCAACTACCCCCATTCCTTCTTTCCGGCGTAACTCTTCGCGAAACTCTTTTTGACTATCAGGTGTTATTTCAATACCCGCTTCTTCCATCTTTTTATAGATAACACCACCAAAGTAAATTTTATTATAGCCTTTAGCTTCTAAATAACTAGTTGCTACACTCTTACCTGAACCACTCATACCTACAATAGCAATTAATTTCTTCATATTAAATCATCCTCACTTTCTAAAGCAATTATTTTATCAGCTTCTTCATAAAGATGTTCTTTTGAGGTATTTTCAATGGTATAGTCATAATCATTATATTTATCTACCTCAAGCTCAGTAACATGATTTTTTTCTTTCACTGATAAATTATTATCATATCCAACTCGTTTTACATGAATAATCTTCATAAAAGGATATCTTTTCTTAAGTTCTAGAAATTCACTTATTAGTCTCCCATCAGTAATAATAAAGACCGAAAAGTAATGTTTTAATATATCGATATCTTCACATAACCTATCGATTAAGAAGGTATCTTTTCCAAGTTGTTTCTTTATAACCTCAATTCCCATTTCTTGTAAAAACTCCCGAGGTTTTTCTTGCATATTACCGTCCCAACTAAAGTAGTTTCTTGCATATTCGTATAAAGGTGTAGTTATATGCATAATACAAGCACTTTCACCAATAAAGTCGTATTTAGTCTTCATATAACTACCTAATAAATCTTTTCCAGAACCCGCTTTTCCTGCTAATAAAAATATCTTCATCTTCACACCTCTTTTTTAAAGATAAAAAGACCTCAGTAGGAGCGAAAAATCCGCGGTACCATCCTACTTTGGTCTTAATTATGATAAGGGTCTTCCCCACAAAACTAAAGAAGTAGCCTTCCAAAAGGTATCTGGTTAATTTCCACCACTCATTAACTCTCTTTAACAGACAACTCTTTTGTACTCGTTTCTCTCATCGTTTTCTTATTATTTTCTTGATAGTCATTAAATCTTTGTCCAAGTTCGGTATTTTCCATTACGAACTCGATAATTATCTTTATGGTTGCAATAACAGGAGTTGCAACTATCATTCCTATCATACCAAAGAAATAGTTAAAAAGCAAGAGGCCAAGCATGATTGTAACGGGATGTAATTTCATGGTCTTACCCATGATTAATGGTTGATAGAAATTATTCTCTAGTAACTGACAGATAAGGACAGAGACGAGGCAGAAAACACCGGTCATCGGATCCATTGTTAGACCAACTATAACAGCAGGTGCTCCCCCAATCCAAGGACCAATATAAGGAATAACATCGGTAATAGCACAGAATAAAGCGAAAAGCATAGGAGCATCAAGACCAGCTAAAGAAAAGCCAATTGTTTGTGTTATAAAGACAAGGAACATAATTAGGAAAACGCCCTGGACATAGCTTCTAAGTTTACCATTAATACGACCAATTAAGTCTTTTGCACCCTTATGCCATGCTCTTGGCATAAGACTTAAAAGATGCCCTTGAAACTTACGAAAATCAAAAAGTAAATAAAAGCCAATCATTAAACCTAGAACAATATTAGTAGAAACACTAATAAGACCTTTACCAAAATTCCAAATACTATTAGGTAGGTCATTAGCAATATTACTACCTACCTCTTCAATACGTGATAATAAAGTCTCTTTATATGATTCAACTTGAGCACTATCACCAAATTTTTCTAAAGTATCACTAGCAAATTCTTGAACGTTATCAACAATATCTGGAATAGCTTTACCGATATCACTCATTCCATCTCCTAAGGCTGGAACTACTAGAACAAGAAGTAAAGCAAGAACACCAAAGATAAGTAAATAAGTTAAGATACAAGCTAAAACCCGAGGCATCTTTTTAGCAAGTTTAGTAGCCAAAGGATCTAATAACCAAGCGATGACAAATCCAATAAAAACAGGTGAAACAATCGATAAAATCGTGCCAATAATTCTTAGAATATTCCATTCTTTAATTAAGTATGTACCAAGTAATACTCCTAAGATAATAATAAGGATAGCACCAATTTTTAACAAATTGTTAGCTGACCTAAAAAAATGATTAATAGCTTTATAATCTAATTCATTATCTTTATTTTTCCAAAACATAATTACCTCCATTTTTCTAGATATTTTATCACAAACAAGGAAATAATACTAGTAGTATTGTAGACAAAATAAGAAGAATCATACAAAAAGACATGCCCTAAAAATTGACATGTCCCATTAATTTTAGTAACTTGCTAAAGCCAAAGTGAATGGATTCTGTAAAGTTCCATCACCCCCAGTAATAACAACATTCTCTTTTAAATTTAAACAAGGTTTGATACCAAATTCATCTGCTGGATAATTATAAAAAGTATAGCCATAATCATCTATCCCTCTAACATTAGTAGAATTAATTGGGGTTAGAGTCCAATATGACATAGTATTACCACCTTTTTCAAATTGACCTGCTAACATTTCACCAACTCTCAACAAACCAATCATCATATTTGCATTAGTAGCCAAACTATCAAGATTATTATTTGTATATTTGGCCATTTTATAACTTGCCCCAATACCTACTGTTCCCAAGTACCACGTTGTATTATTTTCTATCATCGCTATATCATCACTCGTCAAATAGCCATTTCCCGGATTCAAATAATCATTATTCAAAAATGTTCCTATGGTATTTGTGTTTGAAAAAGTTGTATTACTACCAAAAGCACTTTTTACAAAGGTTCCTCCGTTCTTTAATGGTTCAGCACTTACTATTTTTGTTCCTGTACCATTTTCATGACTAACTATTCGGTACAAATTATTTTCGCCTGTTCCAAACTTTATGTATTCTCCACTATACCTTGTATTTAACCGAGTTCCGACAATATTTTTATCATTATCTCTATTTAGTCTATATGGATTTTCTTTCGTTCCTTCGCCACTTACTATTCTCACATCAGATTTTAAATTTATAGCAGGCCTTATTCCGCCTGCACCTGATGGTGTTGCAAAATATGTATTACCGTCAGCACCAATAGTATATACATTAGAAGAATCATACGGAGTCAAAATCCACCAAGCAAGAGCATCATTTAAATAACCTTTAGCACTAGTTGTACCATCATAACTCATCGTATATTCATAGACATTTAAAAGTCCTACTGGATCTGTTACCATTGTCGTTTCTGCCGGCTTCCCTGTTCCTGTCATCATAGTCGCATTCCACTCACTATCCATTTTTATAAACTTTTCTGGTTCTCTTAAATTACCTAAGAAACCATCTACACTTGTATCATTTAGCCATTCTTCCATATAACTACCTTCAAAAGCAGTATCTCCACCAGAATATGGTATGGTACTGATATTCCATTGTGTTACTAATTTAACACTATTATCTGCTGGATCTATCGATATCGCTCTCCATAATTTACCGCTATACCAGATATAGTTATTTGGATCTGTTCCTGTTATAAAGGTCTGATCTGGATCTGTTGTATTTATCGCTCCATTTTCTCCTACTCCTGCAAGTAGTACATCAGCTACAGGTTCACCTCTTACTTGGGATGCTTCTATTCTAAGTTTAGCTTTAAAAACTTTACCACTAGCTTCCTCCACTGTCGCATCATAGTCAATCCAAATTCTTAAAGTATATGTATTTATCCCATCAACTGGTAATGAATCACTATCAACTACTCTATTAGGATTAGCTCCCATAGTAGTTAAATCTT
This sequence comes from uncultured Bacilli bacterium, assembly GCA_944331915.1. GTDB lineage: Bacteria > Bacillota_I > Bacilli_A > RF39 > UBA660 > Onthousia. The sequence goes on from CALVIR010000008.1 coordinate 9,130, forward strand.
TCGCTTCTCCTAATGTCTCATTCTTCTCTAAACTATACCTTAAAGCACTATCAGGTATTCGTGTTTCTCCTTCACTTAATTCAATATCATCCAAGTAAACTGTATATTCAGTCTCAATATTACCTTTATTTTCTACACTAAAGGTAAAACCATCTTGAGACATACCTACACTATCTTCTTCTGGTATTTGTCCTTCTAAAGTTATCTCATTATTTTCTGTTAAAATTAAATTTAAACTACCTGCTCTAACGATATACTCTTTATCTCCTGTTAATGTGGTTACTAAATAAGCAAAAGATACTCCTATTAAAAGAACTACTAATATTAGAATACTTATAATTAGAACCATTCTATCCTTCTTTAAAGACTCATTCATAGCTACACTCCTTATCTTTTATACTTAAGATAATATTAACACAAAATCATACTACTTACAATTTATTTTTAAATACCTTAATTGTAGTTATCACAAAATTCCGGCCATTTGAACCGCTTTTATCACATTTTTCCAAGTTAAAGTCTATTAGTGACAAGTAGATTAAAATATTTTATAATGTAGATGGTGATTAAATGCAAACAGTTATTAAAGAAACTATTTATGAAGAGACGATTAAAAATTCTAAATTTATTAGTGTTATTATTCCTTTTGATGATGAGAAAAACTTAAAAGAAGAATTAACTAGGATAAAAGATAAATATAAAAATGCTACTCACTACTGTTATGCTTATCTTTTAACTAATTCTAAAGGTTTTAGTGATGATGGAGAGCCTAATAAAACAGCAGGAATACCTATGTTAACAGTATTAGAAAAAGATAATCTTGTAAATATTTTAGTCGTAGTGATTAGATACTTTGGAGGTATAAAATTAGGTCCAGGAGGCCTTATTAGAGCTTATACAAAGTTAGTAAAAGAAGGCCTTAAGAAAGCTTTAAAAGCCACAATAATTGAAGGCTATGAACTGGTTATTAAATTTTCTTATGATAAAGAAAAAGAAATTAATTACTTACTTAAAAATAGTTTTATAATAGAAAAGAATTATCAAGATTGTTGTATATATACTGTAAATATAGCAAAGGACTTATTAAATATATTAGAAAACAAAGTAGAAATTATTAAGTTAAAAGAAACATATGTTAAGAAAGTAATTACTTAATATTTATATAAATCTTAAGTTAGTATTTATTTAATATTAATTTTCAAGAAATTTCTATTTACTTTATACTAATTGCATTTGTATTTCTATCTATTCTTTAATATGCTAATTTTGTAACTATTTAATCCTGCTTATCTTTAATTGTGGCGAATCTGCCATAATTAAAATTAGTATTATAAGTTTCTTCTTTAATTTCAAAAATTGAATAGTATTCTACTTTTTACCAAACAGAAACAAAGAAAGATTAGTTAAACATTTAATTTGATATAAAAAAACTGTTAAAGATTATATAGTATATTTTAACAGTTTATTTCATTAATTTAAAAGTTTTGAATCACTAAATACAGGATAGCAATAAGTTTTATCACCAAGTTCAATTGTTTTGAAAGTGATATAAACATCATAATAATTTTCTGTAGAATTTTCCATAATAAGAGTATGGTAAGTTCTATCTTTATTACGTTCATTTTCTAATTCAACAGTATCATAAGTACATTCTCCATTATAGTTTTCAATATTACTAGCTTCACTTGTCCAATTTTCTGAGGTATAACCCGTTATATTAGGTTTACTAGCAAATTCTTTATCACATAAAGCTATAAAAGTATATTGATCAAAATCATCTTTAAAATGTCCTATACAAAGATAAGAAGCATAACCTTGTTGTTCCCAACTAGCTTTTTGTTCTTCAACATAATTATTTAAAGCATCTTCTAACTCTTTATTTTCTCCAACACTTGTTTTAACTCCTTCTGTTTCACTAGTTGTATTTTCTTTATTATCATCTGTATTTACCTCATTACTACCACAACCAGTTGTAAGACCTATCATTATTACTCCACACACCAAAAATCCTAATATTTTTCTTTTCATTTCAAATACACTCCTCCACTAATAATTATATTATAGAAGGTTTATTTTTTAAATACCATAATAAGTATTATTTTCATATATTTTTTCAAGATTCTCACTACTTGCTGTTATTGTTACTGTAATTTTTTCTAAGTCACTATAATTATAGATATTACCATCTTTTAGATTATCTTTTACTAATTCAAGTAATTCTTTAAGATCAACTTTCTTAGGAGTATTTTCTTCTTTATAAATAACTAGCATATTATTATCTATTAACTTACTAACAATATCAGAGTCATAGAAATAATCATAATAACTTATCTCAACAACTACTTGATCAGTTAAAGATTCATCAATCTCATAAGTGGTATTACCATAAATACTATTAACTCGAAAGTCATCAGTCATTTGATAAGTAGATGTTTTTGTTTCTAATTTAATATTATCAGGAAGACCATCTATAAAAGTAAAACTGAAAAACTCAAAGGCAAAGAAGATACAACCAAGTAAGAAAATTCCAAAGGCTCCTCCTAAAGAGATAATAATTTTTTTGTAAGATGTTTTATGATTTAAGATAAAGTTTAATGGTAATAAGAAACAAATACCACATATTATTAATGCTGCTAAAGTACCTAGTAAAATACCTATTACAGGAAAGCCATTAAAGACAAAGAGAACAAGAAAACCAAAAGCCATCGCTAAGAAAACAAGACAAAAGATAATACCTAATAAGACAAAGAGTAAGAAGAACTTAATGATGAAGATAACTATTTTAGTTAAAAATGATATAAAAGAATGTTCTTTAACAGGCTCTTTAATAATAACAGTCTCTTCTTTTTTCGCATCTTTTAAAGGTGTATCTTTTTCTTCTTTTATTTTAATTTCTAGATCAGTATTTTTAATAACAATACCATCTAAATATTTTATTTTTAAAGCATATAGGAAAATACAAATAGATAAAACAGCATAGATTATATCAATAATAACAGAGAATATTTTTGCTAAAACTGGCCCTATCCCTGCTCCAATATGATATAAAAGATTATCACCAATAATATGTTCTAAAAAGTCAACGGGTAATCTACATATACAAATGATTATAATTAAAACAAAAACCGTAACAAAGAAACCTATTAGTTCTTTAAAAGTCATATTATCAAATAAAGCGACAATCTTCTTCATAAAGATATCAAATTTAGATAATACCTCTTTAGGTTTAATCGTATTATCATCACTTTCTTTAGTTACTTTTGAAACATCTCCATTTACTAAAGTATCCATATCAACTTTAAATATTTTACATATTGCTATTAGTTTATCCATCTCAGGATAACTTGCTCCACTTTCCCATTTAGAAACGGATTGTCTTGTTACATCTAACTTTTCCGCTAAAGCTTCTTGAGACATAGAAGAAAGTTTTCTTAATTTCTGTAAATTACTAGCAAAATTCATTTTTCTCACCTCGGGACTAATTTAACAAATTTTCAAGTTGCGTCCTACCAATTTTTAGTTAATTTATGTAACTTTTCGGTTGCATATCTTTGTTTTATCTAGATTATAAACAAAAAGACTAGTCTGCTAGTCTCTTGGTACCCATGAGATTATCTCATCGAGATTATGATAACCTACTTCTTTCTTTACTAAAGTACCATTACGATAAACCTCAAGAGTTGGAACACTCATAATGCCATGGCTTCTTGTTAAGTCATCAAACTGATCAATATCAACTTTAACTACTTTAATACGAGGAAACTTTTCAGCTATTTCTTCTAACACTGGTGATAACATTTTACAAGGTCCACACCAAGTAGCAAAGAAATCAACGATTACATCTCCTTCTTTTATTAAATCATTAAAGTCTTCTGTATTTTCTAAATAATTCATTTTTATTCCTCCCTATAATTATCAATAACAGTATCAAGACCTGTTATATTTTTTAATTTTCCTGTTACAACAACGTCATCCATAAAATCAACAGAAACTACTTTATATTTTAGCATAATATCAATTACTTTTAAATCATTAGTATTACGATCTTCTTTACTATCTAGACTTAAAATATCTTCAATCGCTACATTTAATCCTCCGATAGAGTCTTTTAAGACTGGGGTATCATTAACAATAAATTTTCTTACACCTGAATCCATGAATAAATCAACTCCACTCATTGGAATAGCGATAACATTAAGGATAATGAACATTAAGATATAACCTTCTAAAAGTCCTACAATAAAGCCTAATAGTTTATTTGGTAAAGCAAGAATAATGGTCGCATTGACAATTTTATTAAGTATACCTGTAACATCAATAATGATTTGTAAAGCTAATCTAAATAAGATAACTAAAACTAAGAAAGCAATTAATTGGTAGAAGATAATATTTAGACTAACTAAATTACCAAGTGGTATTTTAAAGTTAAAGAATGGAAACCACTGACAGAATAAGCTTGCGACAAAGTCTTTTAATAAAAAGGCAAGAACAAAAACAACAATTGTTACAGCAATAATCGCTAACTCTTTTAGTATACCTCTTTTCGCTCCTACTACTCCTGCTAAGAGAATTAAAAGTACAATGACAAAACTAAATATATTTGGGCTCATATTATAGCCTCCTTTCTAATCTTATATATTTATTATAACATAATAATTTTTTATATAATAGGAAATTTATACTTAAAAATCAAAAATTATATTGACAAACATACTTTCTATATAGTACACTTGAACTATCAATATTTAGCAGGAGGGTGAATATAGAAATTTATTAAGTATATAAAGTTAGATTATACAAGATAGATGACTAAAGATAGAATTGAATGTTAAATCTTAAATTAAACTATATCAAGAGATGTATTAATAATACTATGGGGTCCTAGTAGATTTAAAAGATATTTTAATGGATAAAGTAATACCTATGACTGTATTAGTAGGTTATGCTCTTTAATAGAGTGAAATGCAAGCTAAAAGGAAAATCAAATTAGTACGGTAGAGTTTAGTAGTTTTTCTATCGGAATTTAAGCCTATGGAGAATAAGGGTTGCCTTATCTGTGAAGTAGGAAGCCTTAGAGGTAACGACAAGGTAAAAACAAACTTGTTTGTATTATTTGTTCTGCTATACTTATTTAAAAAGAGGTGTTAACAATGAACGTAGTTATAAAAATAAATGAAGAAACAAAAAAGAAAATGCTAGAATATTATAAAGATAAAAAACGAGATAAAGTTATTCCTTATGTTGTTTTTCAAGCGAAAGATGAAGATACTGTTGTTACAATGTATGAATCAGGTAAAGTTATGTTTCAAGGTCCTAGTGCTGATGTCGATGCGGCAATGTGGGGAACGGTTCTTGCCGATAGTAAAGAAAAAAAAGAAGAACAAAAAGAACTTGATAAGAAATATTATAACTGTAGTGCCGTAGGTAGTGATGAGGTAGGAACAGGAGATTACTTTGGTCCTATTGTTGTTACCGCTACTTATGTTAGTAAAGAAAATGTTAAGTTTTTAGAAGAACTAGGTATTAGAGATTCTAAGAAAGTGACTGATGATTTTATCTTAAAAGTTACCCCTACTCTTATTAAGAAAATTCCCTATCGTAGTTTAATTTTAACTAATAAAGAATATAATGAAAAATATAGTAATGATATGAATATGAACAAGATAAAAGCGATTATGCATAATAAAGTCTTATATCAAATAATGCAAGAGGTAAAACCTGAGGTTGACTATATTATTGTTGATGAATTTGCAAGAGAAGCTAGATACTATGATTATATTAAAGATGCTCCTAATATTCAAAGAGGAATAACTTTTATTCAAAAAGCTGAAGATAAAAACTTAGCCGTTGGAGCAGCTTCTATTATTAGTAGATATATATTTTTAAAAGAATTTGCTAAACTCCAAGATAGTGTCAATCTTCCTCTTCCTAAAGGAGCAGGATCTGAGGTTGATAAAATTGGCGAAGAATTAGTAGAAAAGTTTGGGGAAGAAAAACTAAAAGAGGTAGCTAAATATAATTTTAAAAATACCCAGAGGATATTAAAAACACTTATATTTTAAGAAAAAAAGAGTTGTTTATGGAAGACACCACTTACAACTCTTTTATTGTAGTATTCTGTTAATAGTCTATTAAACATAGCTATATTTTCTTCTTTAACAGAAATAATACCACAACCATTAGATATTAAAATCTTATTGGCAACTATCATACTAGTTCGTTTGTTTCCATCCCAAAAAATTTGTTTTCTCATCAGATAAAGCATTAAATTTAAAGCTCTACTAGTTACATTTGAATCAGTTAAAATTAAGTTAATGTTGTTAGCAACGTCAGATTCATTTGGAATATCAGGAATATAGTCCACTCCATTGATACCAACTTGATCATTTCTTAGAACTCCCCACTCTAAAGACTCATTTCTTGAAACAAAAGAATTTACTTTGCAAATAAAATCTAAATCTATCTTTTCATCAATATTTGAAAGAGTAAAATTCCAAGCATCGCGCAAATTTAAAATACAATTAATTTCATCTAATCTTAATGTTCCTACATTGACTCCATCTAATACTGTTTTAGTGTCTTTAAATGTAGTATTAATACCTTCAAGTCGAGCACTATTATAAATAATTTCTACTAAACTTTTTTTCACTAAAAATATATTTTGTTCTTTAGTTAAATGGTATTTATCAATCAATTAAATCCCTTCTTTTTCCATTTTTACCTGCGATGAGTTTTCTCTAATTGCTTATTTAATTCTTCAAGAAGAACATCAGCAATAAAACGTCTTTCTCTATTTTCATTTTTACTATTAATATCTTCTTCTATTGATAAATCCCGATACTTTTTATGATTATAATACACAGGTTCTTCTTGATATATTCCGACATTAAATAATCTATTTTTCTCTTCTAACTTACGAAAATATGGTATTCTTTCCATAAGATAAGCAATTTGTTCTTTACTACACTCTTGAGGAAGAAATAAGCTGTAACCATATCTAATATTTTCTAAAGAAATATAACCTCTACTAATTAATCCTGTCGCTGCCGCATCATTACTAGTAGAAGATAAAGGAATACCAGACTTTTTTGCAAAGTCATTATAACCTTCAATATGGGTTCTTAAAGGGGCATACTTATATTTATATATTTCTTCTCCTTTTTGGTCGATTATTCTAAGTAAATATAGGTCTAACATCTAAAACTCACAATTCAAAGGAGTTCTTGGGAACGGAATAACATCTCTAATATTTTCAACTCCAGTTAGATAAATTAATAATCTTTCAAAGCCCATTCCAAAACCAGAGTGAGGACAACCTCCATATTTTCTTAAGTCTAAATACCATTCTAGTCCTTCTTCTTTCATACCAAGTTCTGCCATTCTTTGTTTTAACTTAGTATAGTCAGCTTCACGTTCAGATCCACCCATTAACTCTCCTGCGCCAGGAACCTCAAGATCTACTCCTCTAACAGTTTTACCATCTTCATTTAATTTCATATAAAAAGCTTTAATATCTTTAGGCCAATCTTTAATAAATACCGGTCCATCAAAATATTCAGTAATATATTTTTCATGCTCTTTAGCAATATCTTCTCCATATTCTGGTGTAAACTCAAATTTTACTTTAGCTTCTTTTAGTATTTTAATAACCTCTTCATGAGTAACTCTTACAAAAGTACTATTAACTAGTTTAGTTAATTTATTAATTAAGCCTTTTTCTACAAATTTATCAAGAAAAGCCATCTCTTCTTTACAGTTATCTAGGACATATTTAACAACATATTTTAGCATTTCTTCTTCAATATCCATAACCTCATTAATATCACAGAAAGCTATTTCTGGTTCAATCATCCAAAACTCACTAGCATGAACTTTAGTATTAGAGTTTTCTGCTCTAAAGGTAGGACCAAAAGTATATACTTTCTTATAGGCCATGGCAAAGCTTTCTGCTTCTAATTGTCCTGTTACGGTAAGACCTACTTTTTTACCAAAGAAATCACTACTAAAGTCAACCTCTCCTTCTTTAGTTTGAGGAATATTTTTAAGATCCATTGTAGTAACTTGGAACATTTCCCCTGCTCCTTCCCCATCATTAGCAGTTAAAAGAGGGGTTTGAACATAAACATATCCATGTTCTTGGAAATATTTATGAATAGCATAAGCGGCAATACTTCTAACTCTAAAGACAGCTTGGAATAAGTTAGTTCTAACTCTTAAATGAGCTATCTCTCTTAAGAACTCTCTTGTATGTCTTTTAGGTTGAATAGGATAATCAACCGGACAATCTCCCACTAAAGTAATAGATGATACCTCTATTTCAAATGGTTGTTCTTCACGAGGTGACTTTCTTACTATTCCTTCAACTCTAATAGCAGAACCAATATGTAAGTCTTGAATATCGGCAAAACTAGTTAGTTTATCAGTATAAACAAGTTGACAACTCTTAAAACAAGTTCCATCATAAAAATCAATAAAACCTAGTTCTTTTTGTTTACGATGATTTCTAATCCATCCTTCTAAGACAACACTTTTATCAAGCATTTCTTCCATTTTTTCATATAATTCTTTTACATCCATATTTTCTCCTCCTTAGTTTAAACAAAAAAAGATTCCATCCTAGCAAGGGACGAGAATCTTTTACCCGCGGTACCACCCAAATTATTACACTTGTGTAATCACTTTAAAAGATAACGGTTTTACCGGCTTAGTCTACTTTATTCTTTAAGCGCTCCTGAATGTTATTCACTACCTAGCTTTATTCATTCGCACCAACCATGAACTCTCTTAAAAAGCATCACTAGTTACTTCTTTCAATCAACACTTTAAATATAGTTAAATTCTACTATTAATTTACCCACTTGTCAATTTTTTATAACTTTTTTTTACTTTAGCAAAGCCATTATTTACAAAATCATGCACATCTTCCATCTTATCAGTAACATTATTAAATGGTAGTGAACATCTTATATCACTTTCATAATCTGTAACTCTAGAGTCTAGTATCGCTACTATACCTTTATCATCTTTACCTCTAATTAATCTTCCGGCTCCTTGTTTTAGTTTTAGTAACATCTCTTTCATATAGACCTCTTTAAAACCATCTTTATAGTAACTAGCTTTCTCTTCAATAATAGGATCTACAACTGGAAATGGTAATTTAGGAATAATAACATTCATTAAGCTTTCTCCTTTAATATCAACACCTTCCCAGAAAGAACCCGTTGCAAATAAAACAGAGGAAACATCATCTTTAAAGATATTCTTTAATCTATCAGCACTTACTCTATCATTTTGTACTAAAAGATTAAAATCATGATCTTTACTATCTAACATATTATAAACATCTAACATATCTTGTTTAGCTGTAAATAAGACTAAACTACGTCCCTTAGTAATTTTAATCAAGGCTTCTATTTTAGCAGCAAGAGATTTTAAATAAAGACTATGATCAGGACTTTTAGGTGATACTGTTGTTTTATCTAAGTACAATAAAGCATTATTATCATAATCAAAAGGAGACTTTTGAGGATATTCTTTAACTATTTTTACACCATTAATTTTATCTAACCCAAGATTAGTTGCAAAATAAGTATAATCATCATCTCCTGTTGTCATTGTAGCAGAAGTAAAGACTTTACCATAGTTATTATCACTTAATAAATCTCTAGCTAATAAAGCAATATTTTTAGGAACATAGTCTAAGGAAATATGATTATAAGTATTAGGCATAAAAGAGGCAATATAAACGTTATCTCGTTTATTTTCAGGTTTTAATAAATCTTTAAAGACATTATTATATTCTACTAAACTACGATAAAATCTTGCTAGTTTACTGTTATAGTCTTTATTTTTATAACACCTATCTAAAAGGTTATCTAGTCTTACTATTAAAGTTCTTAAATCTTCTCTCAAATGTTCAGTCATCGTAAAACCACTAGTTTCATCATTAAATATTTCAGTATCTGTTTTACTACTTTTTCGATATTGATATCTTGCTCTTTGACTAATATCATTAAAAACTTTATTTAAAGCCGTAATAGTAAAGTCTTCTGCATAGGGTTCTTCATTATAATCTGATACTGCTACTGTCACATAATTAATTAACATTTCTAACTCTTTTTTCGTAATTGTCTTTTTATAAGAATTTCTTATTTTTTCTTCTAACGCATGAGCTTCATCAACAACAAGAATATCAGGATTTTTTAATATTGTATCAACGGTATCACGTTTTAAAGATTCAACTAGCAAGTCATGATTACAAACAACGTATTTAGCTTTAGGTAAGTTTTTCCGGTTAAGAATATATTGACAGTTCTTTTTATCAAGACATCTTGAACAGTTAGTTTGATTAATATTTATTCTATTCCAAACATTTCTTGAAATATTAGGATAGTTTTCTTTATCGATAATACCATTATCTGACTTAGAAACAATTTCTTTAACATCTGTATCACTTGGATTAGCTTTAACATAGTTATCTAGTCTTTTAGGACAAATATAGTTATTACGTCCTTTAGCGATAGTAACATCTATATCTACATCTAAGACATCAGATAAGACTTTAATTTCTCTTTTTAATTGTTCTTGTAAAGCGATTGATGAGGTTGAAATAATAAAGCCATTAAAATTAGGATCATTTTTACTAGCTAAAAGTAAAGGCACTAAGTAACCCCATGATTTACCACTACCGACGCCAGCTTCTACTAAAGATATTTCTTTATTATTTATTGCATCAACGGTATCAAGAGCAAGGCTATGTTGCCCTGGACGGTATTCGGCCTTTAAAGAACTTTGTTCATTTATGTTTTCAAAAAAAGCATCTGTATCTTTATATAATTTATAAGCAAAATCTTGTTTGTCTTCCTTCCAAATTCCCATATTATCCCCCTCTTTTTAAGCTTTCTTATTATATCACAGAACAGTGGAAAAGTAAAGACGAAATAAGTGTGGACATGACAAAAACACGACTAAAATTATAGTCTTTTAATCGTATTTTACTATTTTTTCTTATATTTCCAAAATGTATGGATTACTACTACTGCCATCACCGGCAGCGATTTTGACATTAGATTTTAGGAAGACGACTGGAAGAGCCTGAACCATATTATCAGAATCAACGGGATTACCATTAACAGATCCGGTGAAATTTAAGAAAAAAACAGAACCATTATAAGATGACATCGGCGTAATAGTCCATTGATAAGCGTAAGTGAATAACCAATCATTATTTTTGCAATCACTGAAGCTGCTATTATTCCAGCTAGATAATTCTTTGTTTAAACAAGTATTTCTATCAGTAGTAGGTCCTCCACTTGTCGCGTAACCATAGTCTGAGGGATACATTAATCCTACTTTTCCTACCCAAAAGGTATCTCTACCACTATATACATCTGTTCCTCGCTCATATGAATAAAAATGACTTGTTAGTCCAGTACTCACACTCTCATAATTTGCTGCTCCTCCTAAATACCATAGAGTATCTCCTATCATCTCTTTAGCTTCACTACCTAAACTATTAGTCCAGTAATCTCCGGAATTTAAATTAGTGTTCAATGTAGCCGTAGGCCAGTTATTAACGCTATTAGTGTCCCAAGTTATAGTACCAATAGATTCATCTCTTATTATTTTAAGCCTTTCTTCCATCTTACCGGTGCCATCATCTACAGTAAAGACCCCAATAATACGCCATGTTTCATTGTTGAATGTTATGTAGTTATTAGGATTTGCTCCAATATACCGATAATCAGTTAAAGCTCCTGTTTGTTCTGTGGCAGGATGAGAGAAGGTCCACATCTCTTTTTGCTGTTCTGCTGTAGCGCTGTTATAATCTAAACCTTCTGGATTTGTTTTTGCAAGTAATGTTTCTACTGCTGGAACTGGCATTTTATCTCCATCTTTACCATAGACATTTATTTTCACGCTAAATTCTAAGCCTCCTCCATCGCCTTGAGGATTGTATTCTTCAGTTACATACATTCTAAGACGATAATTATTAGTTTCACTAGAGTTCATACTACTTGCATATAAACTCATTTCTCCTGCTGGTCTTCCTGTATAATTATTGGCATTAGTTTCTTCGTTATATGTTTCTGGTGTCATTAACTCTTCTTCAGTACCATCTTCTGTTATTCTTGTAAGATACAACTTGATATTAGATCCATCTATCTTTCTATCGCTTACTGTTACGTCTTTAGCACTTATTTCATAGTTGATATTTACATTACCAGTGATATTACTTGATATTGTAAAATCAAAGTACTCTCCTTCTGTTAGTCTAACTGTACCTGTCGCATCTGTTGTTGGCAAGGCTCCTGTCATATTAATAACATTATCACTTTCAGTGTAAGTCATCATTATCGCACCACTTGTAATACTGTTTACTTGAGTACCAGTTCCGGTATAACTAAAAGCGGCATAACTTACTCCTACTACTGCTACAATCATTAGTAAAATTAAGCCTAAGATTATTACTTTTTCTTTACTCTTACTCATACCTCTTCACGCTTCTTTCTATAAACACCATATGTTATAGTAGCTAGACCTAAGATTAAAGTTATTCCCATTACTAAATAGATATTACTCATTGTAACGGGATTCTTTATGACTGTTACTCTTATTAAGTAATTAGTTAAGCCATCACTACTAACACCTCTAATTATAGTTTGCCCTTCTTTTAAACCTAAGATTTTATTATCTTCTATTTTAGAGATACTTTCATCATCACTTGTCCAAGTTATATCTATATTCAATGGAACATCTTCTTGAAAAGCAGGAGGAATATCACTACTAGATCCTTCTTCTATTGTTATTACACCTTCATAGTTATTATTTTCTACCTTTTCTAGATAATAAGGATTATCACTAGTACCTTCACCAACAAGAGTCATGCCTTCTGTTTTAATATTAATTACTGGCCGTAGGGCATAGTAGTCATTGATGCTACCTTCATAATAAGACAGACTACCATTATCGGTAAAAACATAGCCACCATCAGAATCATCAAAACGGAAGGGAGTCATAGTCCAATAAGAATCTCCATTTTTTCCGGAATTTAAATAACTATTACCTAATACATCTAAACTTTCTCCTGCAAAAACTAATTCATCTGCTGTTATTAGTCCTGCCTTTAATTTATAACTACCTCCATAACTTTCAGTTGTTTCTGGGCATATAAAGGTTGGAGTATTGTCTTTTACAGAATCATAATTTCTTTGTCCTAACCTATCATAACTTGCAAAGTTACCTCGTCCATCATAATTATAGCCACTGCTATCACTACAAAATCTTCCTAAGATAACATATTGATCATAATCATTATTCTTACCTAAGGTATTATTATACCAAGTATCTACCTCTTTCTTTATAAATGAATCTATTCCATTATCATAGGTATACCCAGTATATTTTGGATCATTAAAATTTAAATTATAAGATACTGACCCTACTACTCCTGATATTTCTTCTTCAGTAAAAGACATAACAGAACTGCCTAGTTTTAAATTATTTAATCCAGGTCCATTGTATATCAATCTGATACTACCATCACCATTAATTCTTACTATCTTCCAGTACATCTTATCTCCAGCACTAGCAAGTTTTACGGGAGTACACCTGCTATTACCGTCCTCTTGGCAACTCTCGATACTTTGATAATACCGGTCAAGATTAACTATTGGTGAATAATACACATAATAATCTTCATCATATGCTCCAAAGACAAAATTGTTATTATCTACATCTCCACGATAATAATATGTGGTTCCGTCTTCATCTTCTCTACTATAAAGTCCTTCTGTTATATAATCTGGATTATTTTTATCTTCATAACTAGATATATCAAAATAATTACCATTACTGGCATAGTTAAACATATGAGGTATCTCTTGTTTTAACTCATTATCACTTAGTATTTTATTTAAAACAAGGTTAGTAGTATTTCCTTCATTATAGGTGTTATAACTAACTATGCTTCTATGATTTATAGTTAGAGAATTAGTGAATAATATGCTGCTAAGAGCAAGAGACTCTAATACTAATAATTTATATTTCTTGTGTTTCATATCTTCCTCCATTTAAAATTAGGTTATTATTGCGATACTAAAACGTATGGATTTTGAGCAGTTCCTTCACCAATAAGTGTCATGCCTTCTGTTTTAACATTAATTACTGGTCTTATAACATTAGTATAGTATACATAATCAGCTGCTAATAAATATGACTGAACCCATGTAATAGTAGAAGCTTCTCTTGAAAAAACTAATGGTGTCATACTCCAATAATTTGCATCATCATCCCCTGAATTTAAATAACTATTTCCAAATACTTCTAAATTTTCTCCCGCTAAAACTAATTCATCAGCAGTTATTAAACCAGCTTTTAATCTATAACTACCTCCATAACTTTCACTTGTTTCTGGACACTTTAATGTTGGAGCGTTGTCCTTTGCAAAATTAGAATTTACTTGTCCTAACCTATCATAACTGGAAAAAAGTATATTACCTTCTTGTTCTAAAAATTTGCTACTATCACTACAGAATCTTCCTAAAATAACCATACTATCATAAGCTGTATTTCCTAAAGAGTTAGCATACCATGTGTCAATCTCACGTTTTATAAATGAATCTACCCCATCATCATAGGTATATCCGGTATATTTTGGATCATCAATTCCTAAATTATATGATACATTACCAATTACTCCAGAAATATCATTTTCGGCAAAAGAGACAGGGCCAACCTCACTTTCATCTATTCCTGGCCCCAAATAAATTAACCTTAAGCTACCATCACCGTTTACCCTTATAATATTCCAATACATTTTATCACCTTGAGACGCCAATTTAGTTAGAAGACAATTATCAGCATTACCGGTATTTTCTTGACAACTATCTAAACTCTGATAATAAAGATTACTATTTTTAGATTTATATACATAATAATCTTTTTCATATTCTCCAAACTGGATAATATTATCTACATCTCCTCTAAAGTAGTAACTTACTCCATCTTCATCTTCTCTACTATATAATCCATTTGTTATATATTCTGGATTTGGATCAGTTGCATAATCATCTTTATCATTTGGATCATATTGTGTTCCATTACTAGCATAATTAAACATACTTTCTTTTTCTTCTTGAAGAGGATTATTAGCAAGTAATGTGTCCAATACTGATGGGACATATTTATCGCCATCTTTACCATAGACATTTATTTTTATGCTAAACTCTAAGCCTCCGCCATCTCCTTGAGGATTATATTCTTCGGTTACATACATTCTAAGACGATAGTTATTAGTTTCACTAGAGTTCATACTACTTGCATATAAACTCATTTCTCCTGCTGGACGTCCTGTATAATCATTTGCTGTAGCTTCTTCATTATATGTTTCTGGACTCATTAACTCTTCTTCTGTGCCATCTTCTGTTATTCTTGTTAGATATAACTTGATATTAGAGCCATCTATCTTTCTATCACTTACTGTTACATCTTTAGCACTTATCTCATAGTTGATATTTACATTACCAGTGATATTACTTGATATCGTAAAATCAAAATATTCTCCTTCTGTTAGTCTAACCGTTCCTGTCGCATCAGTTGTAGGTAAGGCTCCTGTCATGTTAATGACATTATCACTTTCAGTGTAAGTCATCATAATTGCTCCACTTGTTATACTATTTACTTTAGTACCTGTTCCTGTATATCTAAAAGCAGCATAACTTACTCCTATTACTGCTATAATCATTATTAAGATTAACCCTAAAATTATTATCTTTTCTTTACTCTTGCTCATACATTTTCACTCTTTCTTCTATAAACTCCATATGTTATAGTTGCTAAACCTAAGATTAAAGTTATTCCCATTACTAAATAGATATTGCTCATAGTAACAGGATTCTTTATGACTGTTACTCTTATTATGTAATTAGTTAGACCATCACTACTAACACCTCTAATTATAGTTTGGCCTTCTTTTAAACCTAAGATTTTATTATCTTCTATTTTAGAGATGCTTTCATCATCACTTGTCCAAGTTATATCTATATCTAATGGGACATCTTCTTGAAAAGCAGGAGGAATATCACTATTAGAGCCTTCTTCTATTGTTATTACCCCTTCATAGTTATTAGTTTTTGCTTCTTCCAGATAATAGGGATTATCACTAGTCCCTTCACCAACAAGAGTCATGCCATCTGTTTTAATATTAATTACTGGACGGATACCATTTATAGCAAGTCTTCCGCCTAATATACCTTTATAACTTATAAATATTTCTGTGCCAGAGTCGTAAAAACTACTTGGTGTCATAGTAAAAAAATTATAATTATTGTTATAAGCAGTTAAATAAGTATTTGCTGAGACATTTAAATTTTCACCTGCCAATACCATTTCATCTGCTGTTATTAGTCCGGCTTTTAATCTATAACTACCTCCATAACTTTCTGTTGTTACTGGACATTTTAAAGTTGGTGCATTATCTTTTATAAAAGCAAATCCTGCTTGCCCTAATCTATCAAAACCTGCAAAGTTAAAGTTACCATATTCATTATAATTATACCCACTACTATCACTACAAAATCTTCCTAAGATAACATATTGATCATAATCATTATTCTTACCTAAGGTATTATTATACCAAGTATCTACCTCTTTCTTTATAAATGAGTCTGTTCCATTATCATAGGTATATCCTGTATATTTTGGATTATTGCGTTCCAAATTATATGAAATAGAACCAATTACTCCCGGTGTTGTTTCTTCATCAAAAGACATAGGATAAATATCGGAATTATTTAGTCCTGGTCCTAAATATATTAATCTTAAACTACCATCACCATTTACTCTTATAATATTCCAGTACATTTTATCACCTTGTGATGCTAATTTAATTTTGAGATTCTCATTACAATATTGAGAATATTCTTGGCAACTTTCTAGACTTTGAAAATAATATTGTCCACCACCATACACGTAGTAATCTTCATCATATGCTCCAAACTCAATAATATTATCTACATTTCCTCTAAAGTAATAACTTACTCCATCCTCATCTTCCCCACTATAAAGTCCTTCTGTTATATAATCTTTATTATTCTTAATTTCATAACTAGATATATCATAATAATTACCATTACTTGCATAGTTAAACATATGAGGTATCTCTTGTTTTAACTCATTATCACTTAGTATTTTATTTAAAACAAGGTTAGTAGTATTTCCTTCATTATAGGTATTGTAACTAACTATGCTTCTATGATTTATAGTTAGAGAATTAGTGAATAATATGCTGCTAAGAGCAAGAGATTCTAATACTAATAATTTATATTTCTTGTGTTTCATATTCTTCCTCCATTTGAAATTAGGTTATTATTGTAAGGTTAAGGTGAAAGGATTTTGAAGGGTTCCATCTCCCCCAGTGATGATGACGTTTTGTTTTAGATTTAGGGATGGCCGCACGCCATACGCATAGGAGCGTCGTGAGTAGCTACTACCGCTGGTTAAAGCCATAATCCATAGGTAATCCGAAGAATATGGTGTTAACGTCCAATAAGTTGTAGTATTACCATATCTATCAAATTGTCCAGCCATTAGTTCTCCCATTCTCAAAAGTCCTACTTTTGCTGTTGTTACACTTGTTGTTAGAATATCATCTGTGGTATTAGTATACTTTGCAAGTTTATAACTTACACCATCACCTACTGTTCCAAGATACCATGTTGTATTATCTTCTATCATCGCAATATCTTCATCTATCAAATAACTATTTTCTTTATTCAAATAATCATTATTTAAAAATGTTCCTATTGTAGTACTCGAAAAAGTTTCAGCATTATACCTAGCAAAAGCAATTTCTATAAATTCTCCATCACTCTTTAACGGCTCATCACTCGTTATCTTTGTGCCTGTGCCATTTTCATGACTTACTATCCGATATAGATTATTCTCTCCTGTTCCAAACCTTATATATTCTCCACTATATCTTGTATTTAACAATGTTCCCGAAAGTTCTGTGTCATTGTCTCCATTTAGTCTATATGGATTATTTATTGTTCCATCACCACTCACTATTTTCACGTTAGACTTCAGATTTATTGATGGGCGAACACCAAGCGCGTTCGAAGGGGTATCGTTATCAGGACCGCCATTGTAGAACACTCTCCAAAGGCGAGACGAAGAATAAGGAGTGATACTCCTCCAAATAATGCCATTATTCAAATAACCATTACTATAAGTTGTTCCACTATAACTCATTCTATATTCATAAATATTTAATAGTCCTACTGGATCTGTTACCATTGTTGTTTCTGCTGGTTTAGTTGTTGCAGTTGTCTCTGTTGCATTCCACACACTATCTAACTTAATAAAATTCTCATAATCTCTTAAATTACCTAAGAAACCATCAACACTTGTATCATTTAACCAATCTTCCATATAACTACCTTCAAATGCTGTACTACCGCTTGAATAAGTAATTGAACTTATATTCCACTGGGTTACTAATTTAACACTATTATCATCCGGATCAATAGATACTGCTCTCCATAATTTACCACTATACCAAATATAGTTATTTGGATCTGTTCCTGTTATAAATGTCTGATCTTTATCTGTTGTATTTATCGCTCCATTTGCTCCTACTCCTGATAATAATACATCTGCGACAGGACCAGTTGTAACAGGCATTTTGTCTCCATCTTTACCATAGACATTTATCTTGACACTAAACTGTAAATTACCTCCATCTCCTTGAGGATTATATTCTTCGGTTACATACATTCTAAGACGATAGTTATTGGTTTCACTAGAGTTCATACTACTTGCATATAAACTCATTTCTCCTGCTGGTCTACCAGTATAATTGTTAGCACTTGCTTCTTCATTATATGTCTCTGGACTCATTAATTCTTCTTCTGTTCCATCTTCTTTTATTCTTGTTAGATATAACTTGATATTAGAACCATCTATCTTTCTATCACTTGTTGTTACGTCTTTAGCACTTATCTCATAGTTGATATTTACATTACCAGTAATATTACTTGATATCGTAAAATCAAAATATTCTCCTTCTGTTAGTCTAACCGTTCCTGTCGCATCAGTTGTAGGTAAGGCTCCTGTCATGTTAATGACATTATCACTTTCAGTGTAAGTCATCATAATTGCTCCACTTGTTATACTATTTACTTTAGTACCTGTTCCTGTATATCTAAAAGCAGCATAACTTACTCCTATTACTGCTATAATCATTATTAAGATTAACCCTAAAATTATTATCTTTTCTTTACTCTTGCTCATACATTTTCACTCTTTCTTCTATAAACTCCATATGTTATAGTTGCTAAACCTAAGATTAAAGTTATTCCCATTACTAAATAGATATTGCTCATAGTAACAGGATTCTTTATGACTGTTACTCTTATTATGTAATTAGTTAGACCATCACTACTAACACCTCTAATTATAGTTTGGCCTTCTTTTAAACCTAAGATTTTATTATCTTCTATTTTAGAGATGCTTTCATCATCACTTGTCCAAGTTATATCTATATCTAATGGGACATCTTCTTGAAAAGCTGGAGGAATATCACTACTAGATCCTTCTTCTATTGTTATTACACCTTCATAGTTATTAGTTTTTGCTTCTTCTAGATAATAGGGATTATCACTAGTTCCATCTCCTGTTAAAGTCATACCTTCTGTTTTAATATTAATTACGGGACGAACGGTATAGTATCTGTTAATATATGAACTATTTAAACCAGCATATTCTAACAATACATAAGCACCATTATAAAAGAAATTATCAGGCGTCATAGTCCAATAAGGTTCTCCATGTTCTCCTGTATTTAAGTAACTATTTCCTATTCCAACACTTTCACCTGCAAAAACAAGCTCATCTGCTGTTATTAAACCAGCTTTTAATTTATAACTACCTCCATAGCTTTCAGTTGTTTCTGGGCATATAAAGGTTGGAGCATTGTCCTTTGCAAAATTATAATCTACTTGTCTTAATCTATCAAAACTGGAAAAAAGTATATTACTTTCTTGTTCTAAAAATTTGCTACTATCACTACAGAATCTTCCTAAGATGACATATTGGTCATATGCATTGTTTTTACCTAAGGTATTATTATACCAAGTATCTACCTCTTTCTTTATAAATGAGTCTGTTCCATTATCATAGGTATACCCGGTATATTTTGGATAATTAAAATTTAAATTATAAGGTACTGCCCCTACTACTCCTGATATTTCTTCTTCATTAAAAGATACCTCTACAGCCCCTAGTTTCAAATCATTTAATCCAGGGCCATTATATATAAGTCTAATACTACTATCACCATTAATTCTTACTATCTTCCAGTACATCTTATCTCCAGCACTAGCAAGTTTTACGGGAGTACAACTTCTATTAGTAGCTTCTTGGCAGCTTTCTAAACTTTGAAAATATTGATCAACATTGCCTTCTACATAATATATATAATAATCTTCATCATATGCTCCAAAGATGAGGTTATTATTATCTATATCTCCACGATAATAATATGTTGTTCCATCTTCATCTTCTCTACTATAAAGTCCTTCTGTTATATAGTCTTTATTGTTTTGATATTTATGATTAGATATATCATAGTAATTACCATTACTTGCATAGTTAAACATATGAGGTATCTCTTGTTTTAACTCATTATCACTTAGTATCTTATTTAAGACAAAGTGAGTAGTATTTCCTTCATTATAGGTGTTATAACTAACTATGCTTCTATGATTTATAGTTAGAGAATTAGTGAATAATATGCTACTAAGAGCAAGGGACTCTAATACTAATAATTTATATTTCTTGTGTTTCATATTCTTCCTCCATTTGAAATTAGGTTATTATTGAACTGATAAAGTGAAAGGATTTTGCAAAGTCCCATCTCCCCCAGTGATAATGACGTTAGATTTTAGATTTATAGACGGCAGCACGCCGCTCGAACCGCGCGAAGGCAAATTGGTGTAAGCGTTGCCATTGCTGAGCACATTCCAAACGGTTGACGAAGAATATGGTGTTAATGTCCAATAATTTGTATTATTACTAACTCTATCAAATTGTCCTGCCATTAATTCTCCCATTCTCAAGAGACCTACTTTAGCTGTCGTTACACTTGATGTTAGAATATTATCTGTTGTATTTGTATATTTTGCTAGTTTATAACTTGCTCCATCTCCTACTGTTCCTAAATACCAGGTTGTATTATCTTCTATCATTGCTATATCTTCGTTTGTCAAATAGTCATTTTCTGTATTTAGATAATCATTATTCAAAAATGTTCCTATTGTATTAGTACTCGAAAAAGTTGTATTACTACCAAAAGTATTTGTTACAAATGTTCCTCCACGTTTTAACGGTTTAGCACTTGTTATCTTTGTTCCTGTTCCATTTTCATGACTTACTATTCGATATATATTATTCTCCCCTGCTCCAAATCTTACATATTCTCCACTATATCTTGTATTCAACAATGTTCCTGAAAGTTCTTTTTCATTATCTCCGTTTAAGCGATAAGGGTTATCTATTGTTCCATCTCCATCTACAATTCGAACGCTAGATTTTAGATTTATAGACGGCCGCACGCCAAACAAATTGTTCGAAGGCAAATAGTTTGCGGCTTGGCCGTCGGAGCTCACATACCAAACGTAAGACGAAGAATAAGGAGTGATACTCCACCATAAAAGGTCATTATTCAAATAACCATTACCTCGAGTTGTCCCACTATAACTCATTGTATACTCATAAATATTTAATAATCCAACAGGATCAGTTACCAAAGTTGTTTCTGCTGGCTTAGTTGTTGCAGTTGTCTCTGTTGCATTCCACACACTATCTAACTTAATAAAATTCTCATAATCTCTTAAATTTCCAAGAAATCCATCAACACTTGTATCATTTAACCACTCTTCCATATAACTACCTTCAAAGGCTGTACTACCACTCGAATAATTAATTGCACTTATATTCCACTGGGTTACTAACTTAACACTATTATCAGCAGGATTTATACTTACAGCTCTCCATAACTTTCCACTATACCAGATATAGTTATTGGGGTCTTTCCCTGTTATAAATGTTTGATCTTGATCTGTTGTATTTATCGCTCCATTTTCTCCTACTCCTGACAGTAATACGTCAGCAACAGGCCCAGTTGTAATGGGCATTTTATCGCCATCTTTACCATAGACATTTATCTTGACACTAAACTCTAAGCCTCCTCCATCGCCTTGAGGATTATATTCTTCGGTTACATACATTCTAAGACGATAATTATTGGTTTCACTACTATTCATACTACTTGCATATAAACTCATTTCTCCTGCTGGACGTCCTGTATAATCATTTGCTGTAGCTTCTTCATTATATGTTTCTGGACTCATTAACTCTTCTTCAGTACCATCTTCTGTTATTCTTGTAAGATACAACTTGATATTAGAGCCATCTATCTTTCTATCACTTGTTGTTACGTCTTTGGCACTTATTTCATAGTTGATATTGACATTACCCGTGATATTACTTGATATTGTAAAATCAAAGTATTCTCCTTCTGTTAATCTAACTGTACCTGTCGCATCAGTTGTTGGTAAGGCTCCTGTCATATTAATAACATTATCACTTTCAGTGTAAGTCATCATAATTGCTCCACTTGTAATACTATTTACTTTTGTACCAGTTCCTGTATAACTAAAAGCAGCATAACTTACTCCTATTACAGCAATAATCATTATCAGTATTAAACCTAATATTATTATCTTTTCTTTCTTTTGCGCCATTTTTTACTACCTCCACTACCTTTAGTATTGCCTATTCTTCTTATTCTATTATAGATATTTTTTAAGGGTAATGCAAGTATCTTATTTGTAAGTTACTTTGAATAACAAAAAAAGATATACACTATAAAGCATATATCTAATCATTATCTTTAGTAAATTTATTAAATCTTTCTATAACAGAATCTTCTAAATCCGTTTTATCTAAAGACTCAAATAATTTTTTCTGATCTCTTGATAGTCTTTTTGGAGTAACAACTTTAAAGATAACATACATATCTCCAGTTCTTCTTCTTGTTGCATCTTTTATACCTTTTCCTTTTAGTCTTTGTTTATCACCACTATCAGTTCCTGCAGGTACTGCTAACTTAACATTACCATAAATAGTAGGTATTTCTTTTTTACAACCTAAAACTGCTTCGGTAATAGTTAAAGGTACCTCTAAGTAAATATCATCTTCATCACGTTCATAATATTTATGTTCTTTAATATGAAATTCTAAATATAAGTCTCCGCTAGCACCACCATTTTCACCAGCATGGCCTTTACCAGCAACACGGAGTCTTTCACCATTATTTATACCACTAGGAATGCTAACAGTAATTGTTTTCTTGCTTCTTACTGTACCTTTACCCCGACATTTACTACATACCTCTTTATATGTTTTACCTTTACCATTACATGATGGACAAGTAGTCTTGGTCATGAAAGAACCTAATATAGTTCTTTGTTCAGAGGTAATGGTACCACTACCATGACATCTTGAACATGTTTCTTCTCCAAAACCACCTTTACCATCACATTCACTACAAACTGAGGTAACCTCTAAATCAAAGTCTTTTTCACATCCAAAAATTGCTTCTTCAAAGGTTAAATCAACTTGCATTAAAACGTCACTACCACGTCTTGCTCTGGACCTTGTTCTAGATGAACCTCCAAAACCAAAGCCTCCTCCAAATAAATCATCAAAAATATCACCTAAATCACTAGCATCAAAACCAAAGCCGGCTCCACTAAAGCCTCCACCATAAGAAGATGAAGCTCCACCAACACCAGCATGACCAAATTGATCATATTGACGACGTTTATTTTCATCACTTAATACAGAATAAGCTTCCTGAACCTCTTTAAATTTTTCTTCAGCATTTTCTTCTTTACTTATATCTGGATGATATTTTTTAGCTAACTTTCTAAAAGCCGACTTTATTTCATCTTGACTAGCATTTTTAGATACACCTAGTACCTCATAATAATCTCTCTTTGCTGCCATTTTTTCACCTCACTACTCATTATTTAGTTTAACAAATTCCTCTAACGTCTCTTCAAACATAAGAAATGCTTCTTTAAAGACATCTTCTTTCGTTAAATCTACATCAATAATCTTTAAAACATTAAGAGGATAATCTCTTCCCCCACTCTTTAAGAACTCAATATATTTTTCTTTAAAATTAGGTGTCTTTTTAAGAATATTTTTCACTATGTATGATGCGATAGATAAACCTGTCGCATATTTATAAACATAGAAAGGAGTATAGAAATGAGGAATTCTTAAACACTCATATTTTACCTCTTCATCAATAACAACTTTAGGACCAAAATATAGTTTATTCAACTCATAATAGTAATTACAAATATTATCACTTGTTAATATTTCCCCTTTATCAGTTAAATCATGAATATATTTTTCAAACTCTGCAAACATTGTTTGTCTATAGACTGTTCCTTTAAAAGTATCAAGTCTCTCATTTAATATCGCTATTTTCTCCTCCTTAGTTTTAGCGTTTTCTTCCATATAGTAAGAGAATAATAACTCATTGACAGTTGATGCTATTTCTGCTAAAAAGATAGGATAACCTGATTCTTCAAAAGAATTATATTTATTAGAGAAATATGTATGCATAGAATGACCTAATTCATGAGCAAGAGTAGAAACATCATTATAAGTTTCAGTATAGTTTAATAACACAAATGGTTTTGTATCATAACACCCAGCAGAATAAGCTCCACTTCTTTTATTAATATTAGGATATATATCAATATAGCCATCATTAAAGGCTTCATCTAAGGCCTTACTATATTCACTACCTAAAACACTTAAAGACGCTTTAACTAAGTCTTTAGCTTCCATAAAACTATATTTTTTGTCAATACTTTTAACAGTACTAACATAACCATCATATAAATGAAATTCACTAATATTTAAGAGCTTTCTCTTCTCTTCAAAATATTTATATAGTAATGGTAAATTATCATGAACTACTTTAATAAGGTTATTATATAATTCTGTGGGAATAAAATCTCCAAATAAACTAGCTTCTAAACTAGAATTAAAGTGCCGTAATTTACTAGAGACAGTTAAAGCTTCACAACTTGCTGCTAAAGTAGAGGTTAAAGTATTTTTAAAGTCTCCATATACTTTATGATAGTTAAGAAAAGCATCACGTCTTACTCTTCGATCCTTAGATAGTAATAACGTACTATAGTTACTAGTAGTTAATTCTATCTCTTCGTTATTTTCATCTTTAAGATAACCAAACCTCATATCAGTATCCATTAAATAATCAGCTGTTTCACTACTACTATCTAAAACTTTAGAATAACAAGAAACAATTCTTTCTTCTTCTTTTGTTAAAGAATGTTTTTTATATCTTAAAATATCTAATATTGTATGTCTAAAGTTATCTAATTTTTCTTCATCAAGATATTTTTTTATTATGCTATCATCTGTTTCTAAAATCATTGGTGTAACAAATGAGGTTGCTTCAGTATATTCTTGATAAATATTATTTAATTTCCCATATAATTCTTGATAAATAGCTTTACCAGTATCTTCATCATTTTTTCTAGCTGCGTATGTATATAGTTTTGCTAAAAGTCGCGAAGTATTACTATCTAACTCTAAAAAGTCTTTAAAGCTTTTACTATTATTTAAGAATGTATCTTGTCTATTTTTTAAGTCTTTAATATGTTCTTTCACTTGATTATAGTCTTTATTATAGTCATCTATATTTTTATATACACTCTCTAAATCCCAACAATCTTCTTTTTTTAGTTCTTCTCTTGTCTTAAGTTTCTCCATTTCTATTATCAACAAGAAGTAGTCCTAAACATAGCACTACTTCTTATTTTACCCTTTCTATTTATTATTTTTCTTCATAATCAGCATCTTTTACATCGTCTTTTTTATCTTGTGTATCTTCATTATTATTGCTAGTTTCGTTTTCTTTACGGACATTTTCATATACTTTAGTAGCTAAAGTCATGGCTTTTTCTTGTAGCTTATCTTTTTTATCTTTAATTTTTTCGATATCATTTTTATCTAAAGCTTCTCTTAAGTCTTTAATTAAGTCTTCAGCTTCATTTTTTTCTTTTGTATCAACTTTGTCACCTAAGTCTTTAAGTGATTTTTCAGTTTGGAAAACTAATTGTTCAGCTTCATTACGAAGATCTGCTTCTTCTTTACGTTTTTTATCAGCTTCTTTATTTTCTTCAGCTTCTTTACGCATTTTTTCGATTTCTTCATCACTTAAGTTAGTTGATGAGGTAATAGTAATTGATTGTTCTTTGTTAGTACCTAAGTCTTTTGCTGTAACATTTACGATACCATTAGCATCGATATCGAATTTAACCTCAATTTGTGGTACACCACGTGGTGCTGGTGGAATATTGGTAAGTTGGAATCTACCAAGAGTTTTATTATCAGCAGCCATGCTTCTTTCACCTTGTAATACATGAACATCAACGGCAGGTTGATTATCAGCAGCAGTTGAGAATACCTCACTTTTTGAGGTTGGAATTGTTGTATTACGTGGAATTAAAACGGTCATAACGCCACCTAATGTTTCAATACCAAGTGAAAGTGGTGTAACATCAAGTAAAACGATATCATTAACATCACCTGTTAAGACACCACCTTGAATAGCAGCACCCATAGAAACAACCTCATCTGGGTTAACCTCACGTGATGGTTCCATACCAAGTTCTTTCTTAACTGTTTCATAAACAAGTGGAATTCTTGTAGATCCACCAACAAAGATAACTTTATCTAAGTCTTTTGTTGTTAACTTAGCATCTTTTAACGCATTTCTAACAGGAGTAAGAGTTGATTCTACTAAGTCCCCAATTAAGTCTTCAAATTTCGCTCTTGTTAAAGTCATATCTAAGTGTAATGGGCCATCTGCACCTTGAGAAATAAATGGAGCAGAAATTTGCGTACTCGTCATACCAGATAAATCTTTCTTAGCTTTTTCAGCAATTTCTTTCAAACGTTGCATAGCCATTTTATCTTTAGTAAGGTCAACACCATTTTCTTTCTTAAATGATTCAACAAGGTAATCAATGATTCTCTTATCAAAGTCATCTCCACCTAAATGGTTATTACCACTAGTAGATCTAACCTCAACTACACCATCACCTAGTTCAAGGATTGATACATCGAAAGTACCTCCTCCTAAGTCATAAACAAGGATAGTTTGATTTTTATCTTGTTTATCAAGACCATATGCTAAAGCAGCCGCAGTTGGTTCATTGATGATACGTTCAACATCAAGACCCGCAATTTTACCTGCATTTTTAGTTGCTTGTCTTTGAGCATCATTAAAGTATGCAGGAACAGTAATAACTGCTTTAGTAACTTTTTCACCTAAATAACTCTCAGCATAATCTTTTAAATAACCTAAGATCATGGCAGAAATTTCTTCTGGTGAATATTTCTTACCTTCTGCTTCTACTTTTTCATCTGTACCCATTAATCTTTTAATTGATGAAATAGTATTAGGATTAGTAATCGCTTGTCTTTTAGCTGCTGCTCCTACTATTCTTTCACCATTTTTAAAAGCCACAACAGAAGGTGTTGTTCTTTCTCCTTCAGGATTAGGGATTACTTTAGGCTCCCCTGCCTCTAATACTGATACACAACTATTAGTTGTACCTAAATCAATACCTATTATTTTACTCATTATTATCCTCTCCTTTTTCTTTATTATTATCCTCACTATTTTCATTTTCTAATTTATTAACCCTAACAGAAGCTGGTCTAATGACACGATCTTTTAGTTTATAACCTTTTAATAAGACCTCAAGCACTTCATCATCTTCAAACTCAGGATCATTATCAGTCATTAATGCTTCCATGACGTTAGGATCATACTCTTTATGAAAAGCATCTATTTCTTCTAGACCATATTTTTTTAGTAAATCATCTAAGCTAGCATACATCATTTTAAAGCCTTTTAAGAATTTAGATAACTCATCATTTAGATTATTATCATCAAGTTTAATTGCTCGTTCAAAGTTATCTAGAATGATTAAAAGTTCGCTAATTAAATCTTGATTAGCATATTTTAATCTATTTTCTGTTTCTTCTTCTTTTCTTTTACGATAATTAATTAATTCTGCTTGATGATATTTAATCTTATCCTCTAAGTCTTTAATAGTTTTTTCTTTTTCTTGTAACTCTTCTTCAAGTTCTTTTATTTTTTCTTTATGTTTATCTTTTTTCTTATTTTTCTCATGTTCACAAGCACAGTCTTTATGTTCATCTTGGTTAGAACATTGACACTGTTTATCACATTGTTTTTTTTCTTCTTCCATATTTACCTCCTTTAATAGTATTTATATAACTACTAAGAGTTATTTTTTCTCTCCTTCAATATTTTCTTTTAAGTACTCTAGAATACTTACAACCCGGTCATATTCCATTCTTTTAGGTCCAATAATCGCTAATGTACCTTCTTCACTATTAGTCTTAAAATTAGTCTTAATAATCGTTACATCATCATCAATAGCATTTTCACTACCAATATAGACCTCAATATTATTAGACTCATCACTCTTAATTTCTTTTAGAAGGTCATCATCACTAAGTTTACTGAACAGTTTCTTAATCTTTTCAACGTTATCAAATTCTGGCTGCTCTAAGAATTTAGTTTTCCCCACGACATTTATGTCTGGATTAGTAATATCACTAAAGACATGATAGATGGCATCGTATAACTGTTGATGCTGTTTAACATATTTACCAATGATTGGTTTAATTTCAAACTCTAATTTAGTACTTACCTCGTCAATTGGAGTTCCGACAATGAGGTTATTGATTAAGTCAACAGTTTTCTTAATATCAACCATACTTACATTATCTAAAGTAATAGTTTTATGTTCCACTTTACCTTTATCAGTAACGACAATAACTATTAACTGATTACTAGTTAAAGGAACAACACTAATTTCTTTAAGTAAATTTTCATGACTTGTCTTACCTAGAACAACAGCAGTATATGAGGTCATATCAGATATTACTTGCAAACTCTTAGTAATGCAGTCATTAAGCTCCAAAGTTTGATTATGGAAAATGATTTGTAGTTTCAACATATCTTCCCCATTCATCTTCTTAGCTTCCATCAAGTTATCAACATAATAACGATATCCTTCTTCACTAGGAACACGACCACTAGATGTATGTGTTTTTTCAAGTAAATCTAACTCTTCAAGAGTTGCCATTTCACTTCGAATAGTAGCACTAGAACATTTTAGTTTTTTACAAAGTTGATTACTACTCACAGGATTAGCTTGTCTAATATAAGACTCAACAATTAACTTTAATATTTTTTTTTGTCTTTCACTAAGCATAACTACCTCCTAGCACTATTATTGCCTAAG
The DNA here is from genome assembly GCA_944331915.1 of uncultured Bacilli bacterium. Lineage (GTDB taxonomy): Bacteria > Bacillota_I > Bacilli_A > RF39 > UBA660 > Onthousia. The sequence continues at coordinate 38,589 of CALVIR010000008.1, forward strand.
TGCTAATACTAGTGTATGCCAAAAGTTAGCACTTGTCAACTACTTTTGCTAATTTTTTTTACAAAAACAAAAATCTAGTATGTTTTTTTATTTACACACTAGATTATACACTCTCTTATAATCATTAATTAGCCAGTTCAATAATGAAAGGGTTTTGCAAGGTTCCATCTCCACCTGTGATGATGACGCTTTGTTTTAGATTTAGAGATGGCTTTATACCTTGTGCTGTAATTGGAGCATAACCATAAGTATAATATCCACTATTTGTACAAAGCCATAAAAATGCATTATTAGCTCTTGTCAAAGACCAAAAATATGTATTTGACCGAATATTAACATCACCTTTAGTAGCATATCTATTAAATTGTCCTGACATTAATTCTCCTAAACGTAATAATCCTATTTTTGCTTTTGTTGTATTTGAGGTAAGAATATTATCTGTGGTATTAGTATATTTTGCTAATTTATGACTTTCATTACTATCTACTGTTCCTATATACCATGTTGTCTCATCTTCTATCATTGCAATATCATTACTTGTCAAATACCCATTTTCTAGATTTAAATAATCATTATTCAAAAATGTGCCAATAATGTTTGTACTTGAAAAAATGTTATTATTACCAAATCCAGAGAAAATAAAACTATCATTATTTTTTAATGGTTCAGCACTAGTTATTTTTGTTAAGCCACTTGTTTCATGATTTACAATACGGTATAAATTATTTTTCCCTGTTCCAAATCTTATATATTCTCCACTATAGCGTGTATTTAATAACGTTCCTGATAAATTAACATCATTATCACCTTCAAGTCGATACGGGTTATCAATAGAACCATCACCAGCGATTATTTTTATTTCAGGAGTTAAATTAATAGTTGGGCGTATTGGAAAAGATCTAATATCAGAAATACTTACTATTTCTGCAGTTCCATTATAATTAATACGCCAAATATTTGAATTATTGGTTGGGGATAAAGTTGTATAAATAAGACCATTATTTAAATAACCATTACTAGAGTCCGTTCCACTATAACTCATCGTATATTCATAGATATTTAATAGTCCTACTGGATCTGTTACCAAAGTTATTTCTGCTGGCTTTGTGGTTTCAGTTGTCTCTGTCGCATTCCACACACTATCTAACTTAATAAAATTCTCATAATCTCGCAAATTGCCTAAAAATTCATCGATACTTGTATCATTTAACCATTCTTCCATATAACTACCTGCAAAGGCAGAATCTCCACTCGAATACGATATTGAACTTATATTCCACTGGGTTACTAATTTAATGCTATTATCACTTGAATCTATTGATACTACTCTCCATAGTTTACCACTATACCAGATATAATTATAAGGATTATCTCCTGTTACAAAAGTCTGTTCATTATCTTCATAGTTTAATCTATTCATGATGTCATCTTCTATTACCTCAGATACTGTTCCAGTTGAGGTTATTTTTCTTAATAAATGGCCATCACTAGGTAGATTTAAATCATTATAATCTAGTCCTACACTTACACCTAAATTGATTGTTACACTACTACTTGTAATATTTGTAAGTCTTACTATATAAGTATTACTACTACCAATAGTACTTACTGGTTCTAGATTTATTCCTGTTTTAAGTGGAGGATTATTAAACTCATTTCTTTCTATATAACCTATATCTACACCATTAGGTAAATCTCCTAGATAATAAAAATTAAATCTTGCTACTCTACTATTAGGATTATTAAGTGTCACTATAAAGTCTTGTCGACTATTAGCTGCAACTGTTAAAGTATTAGACTTAACTCCATCTATTAATAATTCATAAGTTAAGTTACCTGTTACTATACTTATGGCGTTACTCTTTTCTTTGGTTACTGTAAACATTGCATAAGAAAAGTAACTTGTTAATAGTAGCAAAGTTATTAATATTACACTTATTATATATATTTTTGATATTTTAGTATTTAATAATATTCTCTTCATCTCTTACTCCCTTCATTCAACCACAAAAAAGAACAGAATACTCCTATCCTGTCCTTATTCTATGATTAAAGAAAGTACTTAAGCTTCTAAAGTACCCCCCCCCAGGTAACTTGTTGTAAACGGGTGTTAATTCTCATTTTCATACCTTCTTTCTATTTTTTCTAACCTTATATTGTAGATTGACGAATTATTTTCTCCCAGAATTGACGAATTAATTTACCCTAGAAATTTAAATTAGCCTACCAACTTATCTTTCTTATTATCTTGATATCTTCTAGTTAATTATATATTATAAGTAACTATATAAGCAATAGAAATATTAAATATTTTATTCTGCATAGTAACTTATTTTAGCATAACCATTGCCTGTTTGAACCCCATTTATGGTATAACCATTTAAAACATTACCAGCAAAACCACTACCTCCATAGCCTGAACCCGTATAAAGTGGAGTACTACCATTATAACCACCGTAGTAACCACCACCTCCAGCAGACTGTCCGGTCGCATCAGCACCACGACCAAAGGCATATCCTGTTGTTTGAGTAGCTACATTTTCTGTTATTTCCCAAGGAGTATTAGTAGTAGCATAATTAGAGAAAGCGCCACCACCAGTAGTTCCTCCTCCAGAACCACCATTACCCCATCTAGCAGCATCAACATGGTTAGATTGATTTCTAGCACCACCGCCGCCACCAGCAACTATTAATATTTGGTCTTGATATGATGATAATGATGATAATAAGCCATCACGTCTAGCAATATGAGTAGCACCGCCACCTGAAGCAGTTATATGGTTAACACCACTATTGCCAATAACAGAACCACCACCATTAAATCCTCCAGCTAAAGATTCTCCTGCTGTAGTAGCTCCCTTACCGGCCCCTCCAACATAAACGTATAAAGTATCACCAGCATTTAATTCAACTTGGCCACTAGAATATCCTCCAGCTCCTCCAGTATAACCATTAATACTACCACCACTTGCACCCCAAACTTCTAAGGTATAAGTAGCAGTTATAGGAGCAACATAAGTCTGGCCATTTCCAGTATAAGAAAAAGTAGTCTCAACTTTGTTCCTATTTTCAAGTTCAATAAGCTCATCTTTAATATTTGCAACAAAATCATTTGTACTTGTTCTTTCAAAACTAAGACTACCTATTAATAAAAACAGAACTAGTGTTCCCATCAACAACAAACTATATAAAACAGTTGATATTGCAAACCCCTTATTATTTAACATTTTTATTCTCCTTCTTCTATTACTTTTATTATACCATGAAAGTGACTATTTCTATCAACTATAAAATTTGTATTAACAGCCCAAACTCTAATTGCATACTCCTCTTCAGTATATGGTTCTAAAGTGTCTTCAAATAAAACATTATTAGGACATTCACTTAAAATATAGGCTTCAGGAGCTTGATGATCTTTTCTTAAACTTACTTTTAATAACTCTTTAGGAATTTGCTCTTCACTGCACCCATCCTCAAGTATCTTTTCATTATTATCTTCAAGTACTATCTTATATTTAACCGCTTCACTTGTGCCATTTTTTACCGTAAAATTATAATCTTGGGAACTTAAGCCCACGGCATCTGTTACAGGAGTAAATCTTTCTATATCTATATAGCTTCCTTCTTTATCATGAAAGACTATTTCCATTTTTCCGGTATCATAGTCTTGCTCTCTTAGTTTAATAAATTTATTATAAATTAGGTATGTGGAAACTATAGCAAAAGTTAATAAAAAGATAATAATGATAATACTTTTTAGATTATGTCGTCTTAAAGCTTTATAGTTCATAAAGTCCACCTCTTTAACATTTATTTTAAATCTATTCCTTAGTATAGTCAACGCTAAGACGAAAGGCTTGACAAAAAATCCTGTAAAATTACAAAAAGTGACTGAATTAAATTCGAAGTGCCCGTAAATTGAAAGTAAATTAATTATAAGAGAAAGTTCCCGAAAAATAA
>CALVIR010000009.1 GCA_944331915.1 uncultured Bacilli bacterium
TTACAAAATAACAAGCAAGATAAAAATTATATAGAAAATAAAATTAATGAATTAAAAAAGATGTTAGATAATTGTTTAACTGATGATGAGTGTTTCAGTGATATTTTTAATGAATTAATTGATAGAATTTATGTTTATAAAGAAGAGAATAAAAAGATAAAATTAGATATTTATATAAAAACAGGAGAAAGTATAAATACATTCTCTGATAATTTAGGTAGAAAGTTTCATTTAATAGACAACTATACAACAAATAACCGCAATATCAGCAGTTATTAATGGGGGAGATCTTTTAAAGCCTTATGTTTTAAAAAACATTTTAGAGCCAGAGACTGGTAATGTAATGGAACATAATAGTAAAACTGTAGTTAGAGAAACAATAAGTGATGAAACAAGTGAGATTATGCGTTATGCTTTAGAAAGTGTAGTAGCTTTAGGTGGAGGTAAAGCAGCTTATATTGATGGCTATAGAATTGGTGGTAAAACTGGTACAGCTCAAAAGGCAGTTAATGGTGCCTATCTTGCTAATAATTATATTATGTCCTTTGTAGGTATTGTCCCTTCAAATGATCCTGCAGCTGTTTTATATATCGCGATTGATAACCCTAAAGATACAGCTTTACTTTCTAGTTATACAACAACGCCAATTGCAAGACGAATTCTTTTAGACATTATTGAGGCTTTAGACATTGAAAAACAAGAAGGTGGTATTGAAAAAGATTGGGAATGGAGTGATAAAGTCTATTATGAGGTAGTAGATGTTGTTGGCAAGACTCCTAGTGAAGCGAAAGAATTACTTTCTCACTTTGCTTTAGAATATTCGGGTAGTGGGGAAAAGATTATTAGTCAGTCTCCTATAGCTGGAACACGACTTGAAGATGGTAGTACGGTAAAATTAATGTTAGGTGATTAAGCATAAACTTATCTTTTAAACATAAACTTAAATGACTAAGGAGTGTCAAATTTAGGGTGTGATTTAAATATTTATAGAATAATATAGTTTCTTATGCTATAATACAAAAAGAAAGAAACAGGTGATCGGTCGTGTTATTACTAACCAAGGCAGTATTTGCAATTATGATAGGTTTTCTTTTTAGTGTGGTGTTAGGTCTATTTCTCCTTCCCCTTTTAAGAAAGCTAAAAGTAAGTCAAACTATAAGTAGTTATGTTAGTTTTACGCATCGGAAAAAGGCGGGAACACCAACTATGGGTGGCTTAATCTTTATTATTCCAACAGTTTTAATAACTTTAGGTCTTCTTATAACTAAAAAGATAGATTATTCAGATAATTTGATTATTGTCTTATTAGTCTTTATTGGTTTTGCAATTATTGGCTTTTTAGATGACTTTTTATCGTTAAGAAAACATCGTAATGAAGGATTAACAACTTATCAAAAACTATTTGGACAGATTATCATTTCAACGATATTTTTCTATATTTATATGAAGAATGGTGGTCAAACCTCATTTGTAGTAGGGACTTTAGGAATTGATATTGAATTAACTTGGTTATATGGCTTATTTATTCTCTTTATTTTAATAGGAGCTTCTAATGCTGTTAATTTAACTGATGGTTTAGATGGGTTAGCAGGTAGTCTTTCAGCAGTAGCTTTTATTGCATTTTCCCTTATTTCTTTTATGGTTGGTTTTGAAGATATTGGGATATTTTGTTTAATCTTAGTTGGTTCACTAATTGGTTTCCTTGTCTTTAATACTCATCCTGCTAAAGTGTTTATGGGAGATACTGGATCTTTAGCTTTAGGTGGAGTTATGGGAGCGGTTGCGATACTAACTCACCGGGAATTAACTTTATTAGTGGTAGCAGGGGTATTTGTAATTGAAACATTATCAGTTATCTTACAAGTATTTTGGTTAAGAGTTTTTCATAAAAAGTTATTTTTAATGACACCACTCCATCATCACTTTGAAAAGTTAGGTTGGCAAGAGACGGATATTGTTAAGTTATTCTGTGTCTTTGGCCTTTTACTTGCCATGGGTGGTATTATCTTTGGTGTTTGGTTATAAAGAAAGGGGTTATTCATGAAGAAAAAGGTAGATTTGCCTTTAGTCATAACCGTAATTTCTCTAGTAACATTTGGACTCATAATGATTTATTCCGCTTCAAGCATTTGGGCAGAATATAAGTTTCAAGATAGTTTTCACTATGTGAAACAACAAGCATTATTTACCGTTATAGGATTTGTTATAATGTATATTGTTAGTAAGATAGACTATACTATCTATTTAAAGAAGGCAAATATGATTTTAGGTATTTGCTTTTTATTATTGATTTTAGTTTTAATACCCGGTATAGGTAGTATTAGAAATGGTAGTAGAAGCTGGTTTGGTATTGGTCCTTTTGGAATTCAACCTAGCGAGTTTATAAAAATTGCACTAATTATTTTTACTAGTAAATATCTTGTAAATAGTAATAAGTTTTTAAAAAGTTATAAAAAAGGGGTTATTCCTATTTTAGGTATTGCCGTAGTAGCATTTGGTCTTATTATGTTACAACCTGATTTAGGAACTGGACTTGTCTTAATGTTAAGTATTATCGCTTTATTATTTGTTGCTGGTGTTAATATGAAATTTTTCTATATTTTAGGTGCAATAGGTGTAGTTGGAGTTGTTGTTTTAATTGCTATTGCTCCTTATAGAATGGATAGAATAACATCATTCATAAATCCTTGGGCTGATCCTTTAGGAACAGGATTTCAAATTATTCAGTCTCTTTATGCGATTGGTCCAGGGGGACTCTTAGGAACAGGCTTTTTAAACTCAAGACAAAAACATTTTTATTTACCAGAACCGCAAACAGATTTTATCTTTTCTATTATTTGTGAAGAGTTTGGAGTGGTGGGAGCTTTAGTCATTGCTTTATTATTTTTCTCCTTATTATATAGAGGCCTTAAGATTGCACTTAACAGTAAAGATCTCTTTGCTAAATATCTTTGTTTTGGTTTAATCTTTCAAATGATCTTTCAAGCGGTTATGAATCTAGCGGTTGTTATTGGGTTAATTCCGGTAACAGGAGTTACTTTACCATTTTTATCTTATGGTGGTAGTAGTTTATTAATAAGTTTATTAAGTATTGGAATTATTCTTAATATTGCCAAAAAAAATAATCAGTAGCTGTGTATTATATAATAGAGGTACAATGTTTTGATATTAAAATTATGACCTTAAAAGGATATGAAATATGTCTTTAAAGTAATAAGGAGGTTATGGTTATAAACGATTTAATAGAAAAAGAAAATATTAAAATAGAAGATATGATATATGAGATTAGAGGAAAGCAAGTGATGCTTGTTAACGATGTTGCTGAAATATATAATTCTGAGACGAAAGTAGTTAATCAGACCATTAAAAGAAATATAAAGAGATTTCCAGAAGAGTTTTGCTTTCAATTAACTGATATAGAATGGGAAATCTTGAGGTCACAATTTGTGACCTCAAATAATAAAGCTCATGAAATAACACGTGGTGGTATAAGATATCTACCATATGTTTTGACAGAACATGGAATTATAATGTTATCTGGTCTTTTAAAAAGTGATTTTGCAATAAAGATGAATATAAGAATTGTTAATGCTTTTGTGGCAATGAGAAGATATATTTCAAATGATTTAAAAGATTATGATAAAATGTTAATAAATCATGAAAATAGGATTTTGTTATTAGAGAAAACTTTTGAAAGATTTAAAGAAGAAAATAATCATTTGTTTTTTGAAGGGCAGATTTATGATGCATATTCTTTGATGCTTAAAATGTTTGAAAAAGCTAAAGAAAGTATTGTAATAATAGATAATTATGTTGATAAGAATATTTTAGATATATTGTCTAAAACAGATAAAAAAGTTACTTTAATTACTAATAGATACAATAATAGTGATTACGAAAAGTATCAAGGGCAATATAATAATGTTACTTTAGTAGTTAATAACTCTTTTCATGATAGATTTATTATTTTAGATAAGAGGATTTTATATCACTCTGGAGCAAGTTTTAAAGATTTAGGTAAGAAATGTTTTGCTATTACAAGAATGGAGAGCAAAGAAATATTAGATAGTTTGTTAGATAAGTTAGAGAATTAGAAATAATTAGATACTGTAAATTATTATGAATAACTGTAGGTATTAGTTAAAGATTTTGTTTGAAGACTTATAAGAATGATATATGATTGTAGGAGGTTATATTTATAAACGATTTAATAGAAAAAGATAATATTAAAATAGAAGATATGATATATGAGATTAGAGGAAAACAAGTTATAGTTGATAGAGATCTAGCAGGACTATATTATATTAAAACATGGTACTTATACAAAAGGTTAAAAGAAACAAGGAAAGATTTCCTGAAGATTTTTGTTTTCAAATGTCAGAACTTGAGTTTAAAAATTGGAAATCACAAATTGTGATGTCCAATTCTGATAAGATGGGTTTGAGAATAGCACCTTATGTATTTACAGAACAAAGATTCAAACAGAATACATCTATTAGAAGATGTGTTTTCAGGTTTTAAAAATGTTAAAATAGTTCTATAGTTATATATGTGTTTTATATTTTTAGTAATTGCCCTTGCTTAACAAACTCTTGATTACCGGGAGACTCAAATACTTGTAGAATTAAGATTAAGGAAAACAATTGACAATCTAATAACTACATAATAAAATTAGCTCAGATAGGGAAGAGTGTGTAATAATGAAAAAAATTGTTAATTATTTAGGGCTAAAAGCGGCTATAGCTTTATTCTTTGTGTTGATAGTGATTATTTTGTTTTTAGGAGCAATGTTTTATACAGAGGTTCTTTCTAACTATAAAATAATTTCTTCTGATAATATAAGTGACATATTAATATCAGATAACTCTATAGAGTGGACTAATCTTGGTAATCGTAATAGTGATTCTAAAGAAGAATGGATAAAGATTAATATAAATTCTAACTTAGAATCTGGTACGTATGAAATCATTCAAACAAGTAGTGATGATGATATAGAAGAACAGAGGGTATATAGTATATATATTAGTAGTCTTGATGCTGATAGATCTAATACGGTTGAAGATTATTCTTCTCCGACAACAGTTGGGGGAGCTAATGGTTCTTTAAAAGAAATAGAGATACGAAGCGGTTTTAGAGTTGATAATTATCTTTATATTAAGAAAGAAAAGGGTGGAGTTGTTGGTAGCTTAAAAATAATAATGGTTGAAGATTAGAAAGTGTAATTAATAAAAAAACAAGCTAGGCTTTTTTACTTAACTTGTTTTTAAAAATTGTTCTAAATATAAATCTTACCAATGGTCCGGCATAAAATAATTGAAAACATAAAGCCATAGGAAAACTTAAGACCATTGCTTGTAACCAACTGGAAATAAAGGTATCAAGGCTTGGACTATTTATGAAAATAGTAGCGATAAGACTCATAATAGGACACATAAAAGAAACTATTACTATAGAAATACCATAACTTATAATAATGGCTGGTGTTTTCTTAGGATCAAGAGCTTTAAAGGTAAGTTTATGAGCAATTTTACCAATTAGAAAGAATTCTAAAATAATAGCTGCTGGCCACATAAGAGGTAATTCTTTAAAGGCTTCGATGAAGACAAAATTACTTAAACCACCAGTATGAATAGCAATATTATAACAAACCATTGCATATACCATAACAAAAGCCATAATAAGTGTATAGATAAAATCTTGAAATTTTGTTTCTGGCATAGTTATCCTCCTTTCTTTCAAATAAAAAACAGCATCATTTTTCAATGTGTTGTTCGTTTGCATCCATAAAGATGTGTCGTTTCCAATTAAACCATGAATCTGTTTCCTAAAAGATTTTAGCATAAAATAAAAAAATATGTAAGAAAAAATTTATTTTTATAGTATTTTGTGGCGATTTATTGTATATTGTCATTGAGGAGGAGTAGAAATGATATTTTTTTGGTTAGGACTATTTATTATCTTAGCTATTTTTGAACTTATCACCATAAATTTAGTATCCATTTGGTTTGCATTAGGAGCCTTAATTACAACTTTTGTAACCCTTGTTACTGATAATATGATGATTCAATTAGCAGTTTTTACAATTAGTTCTTTTCTGTTACTAATTTTAACAAGATGCTTAGTTAAAAAAATAAAAAAGACAAAAGTTATACCTACTAATTTAGATCAAGTGATTGATAAGATAGGAATTGTTACAGAAGATATAGAGAAAAATGCGATTGGAGAAGTTAAAGTTCTAGGTAAAAAGTGGAGTGCATATAGTGATAGAGAAATAAAGAAAGATGAAAAAGTAAGGGTTATTTCTATTGAGGGAGTTAAACTTAAAGTAGAAAAAATAAAGGAGAGTGATTAAAATGTTTTGGATAATTTTGATTGTAATTTTAATTGTTATTATTTTAGGGGTAAAAGTTATTCCCCAATCACAAGCGAAAGTTATAGAAAGACTCGGAACATACTTTAAAACTTTAGGAACAGGACCACATTATGTAATTCCTTTCATTGATCGTGTTGCTAGTACAGTTAGTTTAAAAGAGATTGTTAAAGATTTCGATCCTCAACCAGTTATTACTAAAGATAATGTTACGATGCAAATAGATACAGTTGTATATTTTCAAATAACTGATCCAAAGCTTTATACATATGGAGTAGAAAATCCTATTAATGCCATTGAAAACTTAACAGCAACAACCCTTCGTAATATTATTGGAGAATTAGAACTTGATCAAACATTAACTTCTAGAGATATAATTAATTCTAAGATGAGATCAATTCTAGATGAAGCGACAGATCCTTGGGGTATTAAAGTAAATAGAGTTGAGGTTAAAAATATTATTCCCCCTCGAGATATTCAAGATGCGATGGAAAAACAAATGCGAGCTGAACGTGAAAGGCGTGAGAAGATTTTACAAGCTGAAGGAGAAAAGAAAGCGGCTGTTTTAATTGCAGAAGGAGAAAAAGAAAGTACAATATTAAGAGCAGATGCAATGAAAGAAGCTGCTATTAAAAAAGCGGAAGGAGAAGCAGAAGCGATTATTAAAATAAAAAATGCCGAAGCAGAAGGAATTAGACTTTTAAAAGAAGCAAAAGCTGATAGTGCTGTTTTAAAACTTAAGAGTTATGATGCGATGGTTAGTGTTGCTAATGGTCAAGCGACAAAGATAATTGTTCCTAGTGAATTACAAAGTTTAGTAACAGCAGGAACAGTTTTGAGTGAATCATTTAAAGATAAGAAATAATTTACAAAGTAATCTCTCTTTAGTATAATAACTACTACTAAAGGGGGATTTTTTATGCTTTTTAGCAAGAAGAAAATTATTGAAAGGGATTTTAAATCATATACAGAACAAGATTTTATTGAAAAGGTTGGTATTACTAAACAACAATATGATGATATTTTGGAAAACTATTTAGTTCTAATGGAAGATGGTTATTACTATCATAAAGAGATAGGGGAAGGGTTACTTATTAATGAACTTATAGGAAGATATTTATGTCATAAAGTTGATCTTGCAACTACTAAGATAGAGATACTAAAAGAAGAAGCTTGTTTTTTTCAAGTTGCTACTCCTAATTATCGCAAAAAAGGATATACCTATTTAGAACCTAAAGATAATTTTGAATATGGGGAAAAGATTAGTGACTTTAATGATCAATTGTTTAAAGATTTACCTTCGTCTTTAAAAATAGATCTTTTGAAACTAACTGCTGTTGACTTAATGATGGAACAAATAGATAGATATGCTAGAAATATGGAACTTGCTATTAGTAGTGAGATGAAAATAAGGTTAGCACCAATAATTGATTTTGAATATGCTTTTGATAAAGAGACTATCTATAACTATTATAATCCTTATATAGCACTTGAAAAGAAACCAGAAGCACTTATTAAATTTTGTTATAAGTATCCAGAATTTTATCCTTATCTTACAAAGACTTTTAGTGTTGATAGTGAAGAAATGTTTTCTTACTTAAAAAATACTTATCATTTGGAACCTAGTTTTGTGCCTAGAGAACATATTATAGCAACAACAGATAGAAATCAAAAAATACTCGAAAAAATTCGTTAATTTTCCCTAAAATTCTGATGAAATTTCCATAGTTATAGTTTATAATTATAGTAGAAGGTGATACTTGTGGCTTATATTAGTGTTAAGAACTTAACTAAAAAATATAAAATGGGAGAAATAGAGATAAAAGCCCTTGATAATGTTTCTTTTGATATTGAAGAAGGGGAACTTACGGTTATTTTAGGGCCTAGTGGAGCAGGGAAGACGACAATATTAAATATTCTTGGAGGTATGGATAAAGTTACTAGTGGTAGTGTAATTATTGATAATGCTGATATTTCCAAATATAATAACAAAAAATTAACTGATTATAGACGCTATGACATTGGGTTTGTCTTTCAGTTTTATAATTTAGTTGGGAATTTAACAGCTTTAGAAAATGTATCTTTAGCTAGTCAAATATGTAAAAAACCAATGGATGCTAGTGAGGCTTTAAAAAGAGTAGGACTATTGGATAGAAAAGATCATTTTCCAGCGCAATTATCTGGAGGAGAACAACAAAGGGTTTCAATTGCTAGAGCGATTGCGAAAAATCCAAAAATCTTACTTTGTGATGAACCAACAGGAGCTTTGGATTCTAAAACGGGTAAGAAAATAATTGAACTATTACAAGATACTTGTCATAAGATGAAGACAACAACTATTATTATTACCCATAATGCTGTTATCGCTGATATTGCTGATAAAGTTATTAGAGTAAAAAATGGGAAAATAGAAAGTATTACTATTAATAAAAAGCCTAAACTAGTTAAGGAGATTGATTGGTAATGTTAATCTTTAAAAATAGTTTCCGGAAAATTTGGAAAGCGAAAGGCAGATTTTTATCTTTAATACTAATTGTTATTTTGGGAACATCTTTCTTTGCTGGAGTTAGAGAAACAGCTAGTGATATGTTAAGGACATTAGATAATTATTATGATGAGACTGATTTATATGACTTTAAAGTAGTAAGCACAATGGGATTGACAGAAGATGATTTAACCTCCTTAGAAAATATTAACGGAATAGATAAAGTTGAAGGAGGGTATTCCTTTGATACTTTAATAGATGGTAATGTTGTTAAGATAATATCTTTAACAGATATAAGTAAAGTAACTTTAGTATCTGGAAGAATGCCTAATAATAATAGTGAATGTTTAGGTGAAAATGGAAAATTTGAGGTTGGTGAAGATATTAAGATTGATGATGATACCTATCTTAATAATAATACTTGTAAGATTGTTGGAACGATTAATAGTAGTAGTTATATTTATGAAAATAAAGGTATATCAACAGTAGGAGATGGAAAGCTTGATAGTTTTATTTACGTACCTAAAGATAACTTTAAATTAGATTATTATACAGAAATATACTTAATAGCTAAAGGTACTAAAGAAGAAATATCTTATTCTTTAGAATATGATGATATTATTGCAAACGTAAATAAAAGCTTGCAAGAATTAAAACCATTAAGAGAAACAGCACGATATGAAGAGATACTCAAAGAAGCGATGGATAAAGTTACCAAAGCAGAAAATGAACTTAATGAGGTTAAAACTACTAATGAAGCAAAATTTAATGAGGCTTTGACAACGCTTAATTCTAATAAAATTAAATTAGATGAGGCACTATCTTCATACAACAGTAACCTAGCTAGTTTAAATAGAACAAAAGAGAGTACAGAAACAGAACTTAATAAGGGCTTTGCTGCTTTAAATAATGCTAAGAGTGCGTTTAATAATGCTTTAGCTAGTGCTAATTTAACGGTTGATTCACTAGATTCTACTTTAGATGCTGTAAATACTAATATTAAAGAGATAGAACAACAATTAGAGAATCTTGATTCTACTAGTAGTTTATATGAAACTTTAACAGCTACTTTAAATGAATTAAAATTAAATAAAACTAATATAGAAACCTTAATTAGTACTAATAATACTTTAATAGAGCAAGAGAACACTTTAAATAGTTCTTTGAATACGTGGAATACTGAATATAGTAGAGCACTTAATGGGCTTAATAGTGCAAAGAGAGAAATAGATAGTGGTTATCAAGAATTAGAAGATGGCTATAAAGAATATAATAATAACTATAATCTTTATCTTGAAGAAATAGCAAAGTATGAAGAAGAGATTGCCAGTGCTAAAGAGGAAATTCAAAATATTGAGAAACCAGTTTGGTATTTATTAACAAGAGAAGATTTGACTGGTTATACCTCTTTTTATGAAAGTGCTACTAAAGTAGATTCTATTGCAGCTATTTTCCCAATTTTCTTTATTTTAATTGCTTTCTTAATGGCTTTTAATACGATGAATAGAATGATAGAAGAAGAACGTAGTGAAATAGGAGCTTTTATTTCTTTAGGAATTAGTAGGAGCAAAGTGTTTATTAGTTATCTTCTTTATATTATTATCGCTTGTATTATTGGTCTTATTATAGGTTTAAGTGTTGGTTATACTTTAATACCACGGATACTTTATACCGTATATGCCGCTTCCTTTACAATACCATCCTTAACAACTTATGCTAATCCTGTTGCTTGTTTTGTTATTGTCTTTACAACAATTATTCTTATGAGTTTAGTAGCATTATTAAGTCTTGCGAAAGACTTTAGATTGGCCCCAGCGACAATATTAAGACCAGAAGCACCTAAGAGTGGAAAAAAGATTTTATTAGAAAGATTTACCTTGTTATGGAGACATTTATCTTTCTCTTGGAAAATAACACTTAGAAACTTATTTAGATATAAAAAGAGAATTATCATGACAGTTCTAGGAATAGGAGGTTGTACTGCTTTACTATTAACTGGTTTTGGTATAAAAGATAGTCTTAGTGATTTGTTAACTATTCAATATGATGAGATTCAACACTATGATGCAACTTTAGTCTTAAATGATGAGGTAAATAAAGAAGAGGCTGTTAAAACTTTAGAAGATAATAATGTAACAAGGTATCTTAAAACTAATATTGCTAGTTATACCTTTAAAGCAGATAGTAAAAATCTAGATTTTACTCTTATAGCTTTTATGGATGATAATTCTTATGATGATTATTTAACTTTAAATGATCTTAGTGGTAATCCTCTTACTCTTAGTGATAAAGGGGTAGTTATAACAGAAAAAATGGCTGAGTTATTAGATGTTTCTATAGGAGAAAATATTAGTATTAGAAATAGTGATAATGAGTTATTTATTGTAAGAGTAACTGGTATTTGTGAAAATTATATTGGTAATTACTTATATATGAATGAAACTTATTATGAAGAGATATTTTCTGATAGTGACTATAACAGTTTCATTATAAACATTTCTAACGATACCCCTAGAGAAGAATTATCTAATAATTTGTTAGCAACTAATAACTTTGCAACTATCCAATATACAACAGATAATATGGAGATGTTCGAAGACATAATAGCAGGTATGAATAATATAGTATATCTAATTATTGCTTTCTCTAGTTTCCTTGCTATAACAGTACTTTATAATTTGACAATCATAAATATTAATGAACGTAAAAGAGAAATAGCAACTTTAAAAGTATTAGGTTTTAGAGATAATGAGGTTTCTAGTTATGTTTATAGGGAAACAATTATTATGACAATAATAGGTATAATAGTAGGTGTATTCTTAGGATTTTCTCTTAATACCTTTATTTTAATGATTGCTGAGACTGATGAGATATTATTTATTAAAACAATTAAACCTTTAAGTTATATTTTATCCTTTATAATCATTATTGTCTTTAGTGTAATAGTTCAGGTTATAACTTACTTTATCTTAAAGAAAATAGATA
Source organism: uncultured Bacilli bacterium (assembly GCA_944331915.1). Classification (GTDB taxonomy): domain Bacteria; phylum Bacillota_I; class Bacilli_A; order RF39; family UBA660; genus Onthousia. Next base: position 11,841 of record CALVIR010000009.1, read on the forward strand.
TGATAGATTCTTTAAAATCTGTGGAATAATTGAAAAAGTCCTTATACTTATGTTAATCATAAATTATAAGGACTTTTTTTCAACTATAGATAATTCCTTTTAAACGATCTATAGCGAATTTTAAACTGATTCAATTACTACATTTTGTATAATAAACTTATACTATATGTTTAACTGCATAAACCTAGGGTTAAGACTTTATAGTAAGTCTATTACCTTAGTACTAAATATAAAAGGTATTTAGTTGTAATTGTTCACTATATAAGAGTTTTCTTTCTCGGCTATTTCTTTTTGAGAAATAGTTCCTCATAGCAAGTGAAGCATTTCAGCAACCAGGCAAGGATAAGGATATTAAAGCTTTTATAAAAGCTCAACTCCTTCCTGCCAAAAAATTGGCAATTAAATTATAACAAAAAAGATCGATAAGTTCAAATATAATGTAGGTAAAGGCCCTTTCTAATGAAAATAACTAGAATAGAATAAAGGGAAGGGAGAAATTATGAATAAAGAATTTAACTATAATTATAATTGCTATCCTAAATATATGGATAGGGATATGGAGAATCCTAAGTTTTTTACAGAAAGGGAAGGCTATTTAAGAGGTAATATGTTTAGAAACTTATATAGCCAATATAAGAATTATCAACCACAAGTTTTAAGACCAACTAATGAACAAGAAGAGATGTTTCTAAGAATGTCAGAAGCAGAGTTTGCTGCTCATGACCTTAATTTATATTTAGACTTATATCCTAATGATGGTAATGCTTTAGATCTATTTAATAAATATAGAAGAGAAGCGAATAGATTGATGATGGAATATGAAGAAAAGTATGGACCAATCCTAACTAGTAGTGATAGTTTAAATACTAGTCCGTTCTTATGGCAGACATTAATATTTCCTTGGAATATGGAGGGGTTAAGTAATGTTTAAATATGCTAAAAGATTACAGTATCCTATTAATATTAAGAAAAAAGATATAGGAATGGCAAAGCAATTAATTACGCAATATGGAGGTAGTAATGGGGAGTTAGCAGCAGCTCTTCGTTATTTAAATCAAAGATATACAATGCCTGATCAAAAAGGGCAAGCGTTACTTACTGATATTGGAACTGAAGAGTTAGCTCATGTAGAAATGATTTCTACCATGGTGTATCAATTATTAAAAGATGCAACAGTTGAGGAATTAAAAGCTGCGGGACTTGCTTCTAATTATGCCGAACATAAAAAAGCTTTATATCCAACTGATGCTAATGGGGTTCCTTTTACAGTTGCTTATTTTGCTACAACAGGAGATCCTTTAGCAGATATTATGGAAGATATGGCGGCAGAACAAAAAGCAAGAGCAGTTTATGAAAACTTAATTGATCTTACAGATGATCCTGATGTTATTGGACCACTTTTATGGTTAAGACAAAGGGAAATAGTTCATTATAATGCTTTTGAAGATTTATTTAATTATTATGATAAAATGTTAAATAAGAAAGATAGATATTAAGATTTAATTATCTGTCTTTTTTTAAAGTAATGTTATAGATAAGAATATATACTTAGTAATTATAAAAAATAATATAACTGTTGTCCTTGTCTAAAATACTATTCTTTGATAAAATGATAAAAGTAGAGAGTGGTGTTTTAAATGTACTTGAAAGAAATAGTAACTAATGGATTTAAATCTTTTGCAGATAAGATGGAAATAAAATTAGATGATTCTATTACTTGTATTGTTGGACCTAATGGTAGTGGTAAAAGTAATGTTGTTGATGCGGTAAGATGGGTTTTAGGAGAACAATCAGTTAAAAACTTACGTGGTGAAGGTAGTATGAGTGATGTTATTTTTGCTGGAAGTGACTCAAGAAAACCTAAAAACCAAGCGAGTGTAGAACTTATCTTTGATAATAGTGATCACTATCTAAACATCGATTACAATGAGGTTAGTATTAAACGAAGAATATATCGGAGTGGAGAGAATGAATATTTCCTTAATAACAATAAATGTCGTCTTAAAGATATTACCGATTTGTTTTTAGATAGTGGAGTGTCAAAAGAATCATTTAATATTATATCGCAAGGAGAGGTTGCAAGAATATTAAGTGAAAGTAAAGATGATAGACGCCTTGTCTTTGAAGAAGCGGCGGGTATTTTAAAATATAAAAAAAGAAAAGAAGAGGCTTTAAGAAAACTTGCCAAAACTAATGAAGCGATGGCTAGAGTTGAAGATATAATTAGTGAGTTAGAAATTCAAGTTAATCCCTTGAAAGAACAAAGTAAAAAAGCCCTACAATATAAAAATACAAAAGAAGCTTTAGAAAAACTAGAAATAGCTTTAATCGCTTATGATATATATAACTTATCAAGTGAAGAAGAAATATTAAAAGAGAAAAAAGAAGCCTTAGATAAAGAAATTACGACGATTAAAAGTCAAACTAATCTTGATAGTAGTACAACTTTAAAAAGTAAAACAGACTTATTAACAAAAGAAAAAGATTTAGAATTTGTGCAAAAAGAATTACTGACAATTACAGAAAGTTTAGGCTCATTAAATCTTGATCTTAATCTATTAAGAGAAAATAGAAAAAATAAAGATAAAAATGATAAAGAAGCAATACTTAGAAATTTGTATGAGACTAAAGCTGATTTAAATAAAGAAATAGAGTTATTAGAAGAAGAAATAAAAATAAATGATGGCAATATTAGTAGTTTTAATAAAGATATAGAAGCATATCAAAATAATATGAATAACTTAAAGATTATGCTTAAAGATTATGATCAAACATATAGTAAACAAGATAGAGATATATTATCAACAAAGCATAAAATAGAATTATTAAAATTAGAAGCCGAAAGAGGGACAGCTATTCCTGATACGGTCAGAAAAATATTAAATACAGAAACCTTAAAAGGAATCTATGACATTATTGGTAATGTAGTTGAGACAAAAGAAGAATATGCTAGATGTTTAGATGTAGCGATAAGTAGTAGTAAAAACTTTGTTATTACTAAAGATGAAGAAACTGCTAAAGAAGCGGTTAGATACTTAAAACATAATAATTTAGGAAGAGCTACTTTCTTTCCTTTAGATGTTATAAAGAAACGTTATATAGATAAAGAAAGTCTAGAACTTTTAAAAAAACAAGATGGTTTTGTAGGCGTCTTAGCAGATTTAGTTACAACAGATGAAAAATATAAAAATATTATCTATAATCAATTAGGTTTAGTTCTAGTAGCAGGGGATTTAGATACCGCTACTACAATTAGTAAAAAAATTAATAGGCGTTATAAAGTAATAACTCTTGCGGGAGATGTAATTAATGTTGGAGGATCATTAACAGGTGGATCTAATTATAAAGGTAGAAGTAGAGTTATAATTAAGCAAGAAATTACAAATCTTACTAATATCGTGATGAGTTTAACAGAAGCGAATAAGAAAATAGTCTTAGATATTAATGAGACAAGAAATAGTAGTAAGAAACTAGAAGATAAATTATATGATTTAGAGAAAAATCTAAAACTATTAACAGAAAGTAATGAACAGAAAAATAATTCTTTAAAGAATAAAAAGAAAGATTTAGATAATACTCTTAAAAATATTGCTAACTATGAAGGAGATAGTGAAGAGTTTGATAATAAAGAAATAACTCTATTAGAGCAGATAAGTAAATCTAGTGCTTATAAAGAAAAATTAGAATTAAAATTAATAACCTTAAAGAAAGAGATAAGTCTATTAAAAGAAAAAATAGAAGAAGAAGAAAGTAATAGTAAGTATCAAAATAATTTGGTTAGAAAAAAAGAAGAAGAGAAGACAGCTTTAGAGATTAAGCTAAGTAGAATTGATGTTAAATTAGATACTTTATTAAATACTTTAAATAGTGAATATGCGATTACTTATGAAAAAGCTAGAGAAAGTTATTCTTTAGATGAAGAGGTAGAAGAAGCAAGATACAAGGTTAATAATTATAAAGCGGTTATTAAAAGTTTAGGAATGGTTAATTTAGCAGCAATAGAAGAATATGAAAGAGTAAGCACTAGATATGAATTTTTATTACATCAAAAAGAAGATTTAGAGAAAGCAGAAGCAACGCTTATGGAAATAATGAGAGAAATGGATGAGGTTATGAAGAGTGAATTCTTAAAGACCTTTGAACAGATAAGAAGCGAATTTAAACAAGTATTTAAAGAATTATTTCATGGCGGCCATGCCGATTTAAAACTAACTGATGATGATATTTTAACAACAGGAATTGAGATAACTGCTTGTCCTCCAGGTAAAAAGTTAACGACAATTAGTCTTTTATCAGGAGGAGAGAAGACTTTGACAGCGATTAGTTTATTATTTGCTATTATAAATATTAGAACTATTCCTTTTTGTATCTTTGATGAGGTAGAAGCAGCATTAGATGAAGCGAATGTTATTGAATTTGGTAATTATTTAGCTAATTATAAAAATAAAACTCAATTTTTAATTATAACGCATAAAAAGAAGACAATGGAGTTTGCCGATACATTATATGGTATAACCATGCAAGAATCTGGGGTTTCAAAGTTAGTTAGTGTAAAATTAACAGGACATGAAGAAATTATTTAGGGAGTGTTAAAAGTAACTATAGGTTATTGATGTTAATAGTAAATTATGTTAATATATAGTAAATATAATAAGAAAGAAGGTATGAAAATGAGAACCAACACTCGTTTACAACAAGTTACCTGGGGGGGGGTACTTTAGAAGCTTAAGTACTTTCTTTAATCATAGAATAAGAACAGGATAGGTGTATTCTGTTCTTTTTTGTGGTTAAATGAAAGGAGTAAGAGATGAAGAGATTATTATTAAATACTAAAGTATCAAATATATATATAATAAGTGTAATATTAATAACTATATTACTATTAGCAAGTTACTTTTCTTATGCTATGTTTACTGTTAGTAAGGAAAAGAATAATGCGATAAGTATTGTCACAGGAACTTTAAATTATGACTTAAAAGTAGATGGAGTTAGTACTGATGAACTAGTTGTTGGTCCAAATGAAGAAAAAACTTTTACTATTACCTTAAGTAATCCAAATGAGAGGATGGCTAGATTTAATTTTTATTATGTCGGAGCTTTACCTGAAGATGTAACCGCTGGTTATTTAGTAGATAAAGACATTAATATTCCGCCTTTAGCAGAAGGACTTAATTTAGAAATATCTGGTAGTGTCGGAGCTAGTAATGTTTATAAGATAAGAGTAACTAATAACTCTAATAGTAACGTAACTATTACTTTAGGAGTAGAGGTAGGACTAGACTATAATGATTTAAGCCTACCTAGTAACGGTCATTTATTTGATGAGTATAAAGGAAAGTTACTAGCAGAGTTATTATTAGCAGATAATTCTAATAATATAAATACAACAGATAAAGAACAGACTTTTATAACGGGAGAGGATCCTAATAACTATATCTGGTATAGTGGTAAGTTATGGAGAGCGGTATCAATAGATCCAAGTGATAATAGTGTAAAATTAGTGACACAGTGGAATATAAGTTCTATATCATATAATGAATCTAGTAATACATCTTTTGTAGGTAGTAATATGGAAGCATGGTTAAATGATACAAGTGTGGATGGTTTTCTTAATAATTTAAGAGACCCAGAGAAATTTATTAAAATGGATAGTGTGTGGAATGCGTCTGAGACTACTGATCCAACAAAACTTGATAAAACAGTAATGGTAACAGATCCTGTAGGACTTTTAAATATCTATGAATATACGATGAGTTCTAGTGGTGTTGGAGTCAGTAATGGCTATTTAAATAATAATACTATCTGGTGGACTATGACTCCTTATACAGATAACAATACCATTTACGAGGTTTTTCCTGATGGTACCTGTAATCCAACTTATTTGCCAGGTTCTTCTTTCGGAATAAGACCGTGTATCAATTTAAAATCCGATGTAGGTGTGGTGGAGGGTAATGGAACAATAGATGATCCCTACCGTTTATATGGAGATAATGATAAAGACCTTTCAGGAACACTATTAAGTACAAGATATAGTGGCGAATATATAAGGCTTGGTACGGGAGAAAATAATTTATATCGAATAGTTAGTCATGAAAATGGTACAGGAACAAAGATAACAAGTGCTGAACCTTTAAAGAGTAATGGCGAATTTATAACTTTAGATTATAAAAAAGATAATATTTTTGAAAGCTTTTCGCCTAATAGTAATATTGGTAGTTTTTTAAACAATACTTATTTAAATACTTATATTGATAGTACTTATTTAAATATGATTGAAGAAAATACTAATTGGTATTTAGGAGTAGTTGATGGAAATGGAACAAGTTATAAATTAGCAAAATATGTAGATGTAAATTTATCTACTACTGTATCTTATACTACTGCAACAATAGGTTTACTTAGATATGGTGAATTAATGGCAGGACAATTTAATGTTATAAGTAATAATATTATTTATGGTACTTTAACAATGATCAATAATAATAATGAATATTTACGTGTAGTTAGTGAAGATAGTAAAGCCTATGATTATTATCCAATAACATATGTGTTTGGTATCAAACCTTCCTTTAATTTAAAAAGCAATGTTATAATAACAAGTGGGACAGGAACTAAAGATAATCCATTTGAAATAGCTCTTGATTAATAAAAGTATTGTTATGATATTAAATTTATGTTAAACTTATATCAAGTTAATAATAGAAAGAAGGTATGAAAATGAGAGCAAGCACCAGTTTACAAATGGTTACCTGGGGGGGGGTACTTTAAAAGCTTAAGTACTTTCTTTAATCATAGAATAAGAACAGGATAGAAGGATTCTGTTCTTTTTTGTGGTTAAATGGAAGGAGTAAAAGATGAAAAGACTATTATTAAATACTAAAGTATCAAAAATATATATAATAAGTGTAATATTAATAACATTATTACTATTAGCAAGTTACTTTTCCTATGCGATGTTTACTGTAAGCAAAGAAAAAAGCAATGCTATTAGTATTATTACGGGAACACTGGATTATAAACTAGAAATAGATGGAAAAGAAGGAAATACTTTAACTATTCCTGGTGGGAAGTCTATAGAGTTTATAGTTACTTTAAGCAATCCTAATGAGTGAATAGCAAGATTTAACTTTTACTACTTAAATGAAATACCAGAAAATGTAAATGTTGGTTATATAACAGATTGTGAAACTAATCCATTACCAGAAGAAATAGGAGTTAATCTAGAAACAAGTAAAAGTATAGGTAGTAGTAATAAATATAAAATAATGGTCGAAAATAATACTAATAATGAAGTAGTAATAGAATTAGGGGTACAAGTAGGGCTTGATTATAATGAATTAAGTTTGCCAAGTAATGGACATTTATTTAAAGAATATATAAATGAACCAAATGCTCCCGAATTAGATAGTAATATGATTGCCGTAAAATATGAAAATAATAACTGGGTGAAAGCAGATACAAATAATAGTAATAATGATTGGTATAACTATAGTAGCCAGAAATGGGCTAATGCTGTTACTGTTAGTAGTAATACAAGAGAAAGTTATAAGAGTGCAAGTGTAGGAACCATAATAAATATGGATGATATAGAAACTATGTGGGTATGGATACCAAGATATAGTTATAGTATTGCAAGTGAAGATGGAACTAATTATTATGGAAGAAAGAGCTGTTATTTAGAAAATAAAGCCACTAGAGAATTACCAGGAGAAATAGATATAAGATTTGTCAGTAAAGAAATAAAAGATAGGGGTAGTGCAAAATACATAACAACAACAGGAGCAAGAGAGTATTATACTCCAGATGCCTTTACATTCGGAGATGAGGAACTAAGTGGAATCTGGGTTGGAAAGTTTGAGACAAGTAGTAGTGATCCAAACGTTACTAATGGAGGAGGAAATACAACAGACTTAGATCCGATGATAAAACCAAATGTTACAAGTTGGAGATATATTAATGTAAGTAATGCTTTTAATGTCAGTTTAAAAATGAATGATGAAGAGAATAGATATGGTTTTAGTAGTAATGTCGATACACATATGATGAAAAATAGTGAATGGGGAGTTGTAGCATATCTATCCCAAAGTCGATATGGAAAGTTAGGAAACGCTGATTATAGTGGAATAAATAAAGAGGTATATCAGAACAAGAGTGATAAATATATAACAGGATGTAGTTGGGGCTATCCTGGAGGTGGAACAGAAGAGGATTATGGATGTCAATATACATATGATATTGATATAAATGGGACAGGAGCAAGTACAACAGGAAATATTTATGGAATCTATGATATGAGTGGAGGAGCCTGGGAATATGTGATGGGTAACTATAATGATATAATTGCTAGTTCTGGATTTATAGAAATGCCGGAATCTAAATACTATGATAAATATACAACAGATAATATTTTAACGGCTTGTAATGGAAAAGAATGTTTATCACATGGTTTGTCAGAAACAAAAGGATGGTATAATGACTATGATAATATGATTAATAATATTTATCCTTGGTTATTACGTGGTGGTGGTTACAATGATTTTGGAGCTGGCATTTTCTACTTTGATGCTCCTGTTCATATTGGCAATGCTAATAACGGCATTTCCTTTCGCTTTGTAATTGTTTTATAAAGGAAGATACAAAAAACCTCTAGCAATTAACTAGAGGTTTTTAAAGAGCCATAATTGATAGGATAATTAAAGCGGTGTTATGAAGAGCATGCATACAAATGGATGGAAAAACATTTTTTGTCTCATAGAATGTTAGGGCAAAGAAGAAACCTAAACTACCATATGGAATAATATAAAGATACTCTAAAATGTTGTTGCTACCTATGACATGTAAAAGTCCAAAGACAAATCCTGAGGCAAAACAGTAAAACCATTTATTTTTAAATATCTTAGCAAAACCGCTTCTAAAAGTAATTTCTTCAGCAATAGGTGCTAATATTCCTGCTGTTAAAATCATTAAATATGGGGTGGTACTGATTAATCCTTGTACCGCTTGTTCATTAGAAGATGTTCCTAAACTTGTTACAATACCAATAATAATATTAGATACACACATAATAACTAAACCAACTATCCAATACTTTAAAGCTATATCTAGGAAAGACTTATAATTCTTTTTAAAGCTTTTAAATTGTTCTTTTAAATCCTTAAAATAAAGAATTACTAAGATAATAACTAATAAAGCCTCACAAAAAGCATTTACAATAGATAAATCAGTCGCTGTATAATTATTCCGGTCAATACCAAATAAAAGTATTGGAATAACTACTAAATAACTACTAAAATAAAATATTACAAAAGTAAGTATTCCCTTTAAAATTTCTAAAATTCTTGTTTTATTCATTATCATCACCTTTACTAATTATACACTAAAAACACTAACCTTAAAATATATTTTTGACAAAAACTAAATAATAGGTTATACTTATAGACAAGAAAGGAGTGGGAAATAAAATGCCCACTCTTTAGTTTTTGTTAAAGGAGGTATTATGGAAGAGAAAGTAAAAGAACTTGTAGATCCAAGTATTAAAGACTTAGACCTTTATGTTAGTAGTGTTTATTACAGCAAAGAAGAAGGAGTTAAGACTTTAAATGTTGAACTTGATAGTTCTAATACCATTGATGTTAACTTAATAACAGAAGCGACGAAAATTATTAATCCTATTATGGATGATAATGGCTTTTGTGATGATATCGAGGTTTTAGACATACATTCTAAAAGTAAGGGAGATGAGCAAGATGAACAGTAAAGAGTTTTTAATGGCTGTAGATAATATAGTAAAAGAAAAAAATATTGATAAAAGTATTGTCTATGATGCGATGCGAGGAGCTTTAACTAGTGCTTATAAGAAAAATGCAAAGACAAAAAATAATAATGTTAAAGTTTTAATTAATGAAGAGACAGGGGAAATAAAAGTATATTCCTTTTTAACAGTTGTTCCTGATGACAAAATGACTAAAGAAGAATATGAAGACTACTTATTTGAACATTATACTGATGAAGATGAGGAAGAAGAGGAAGATACTGTTACTGAAGAAGAGGATAAAGAAGAGAAAGAAAAAATTAGTTTCTTTAATCCTGAGTGTGAAATTAAATTAAGTGATGCTAGAAAAATAGATAAATCACTTAATATTGGAGATACTATTGATACTGAGGTTACACCTAAAGACTTTGGTAGAGTTGCAGCATCTACTGCTAAACAAGTGGTTATTCAAAAAATTAGAGAAGCTGAACGTAATAGTATTACCGAAGAATTTGGAGATAAACAAGATGAATTACTTGTTGGAACTGTAGCTTTAGAAGATACAGATAACTACTTTATTGATCTTGGACGTACTAATGGAATCTTACCTAAAAAAGATATTATTCCTGGTGAGAAGATTAAAATGGGTAGTACAATTAAAGTCTATGTAAGTAAAGTAGATAATAATGGACGTAACCTTTTAGTGCTTCTTAGCAGAAGACATTATGGATTTGTTAAAAGATTATTTGAACATGAAATACCAGAGTTAGCTGATGGTACAGTTCTTCTATACAGTGTAGCTAGAGAAGCAGGGGTTAGAAGTAAAGTGGCTGTATATTCAGAAAATCCTAAAGTAGATCCTATTGGAGCTTGTATTGGTGAAAAGGGAAGCCGGATTGCTAATATTATTACTGAGTTAAATGGAGAGAAAATAGATATCGTTAAATACGATAATGATCCTGCTACTTTTATCGCTAATGCCTTATCACCTGCTAAAGATGTAACAGTTTTAGTTACAGATCCTAAGAAGAAAGAAGCTTTAGTAATAGCAGATGGAGATAATTTCTCTTTAGCGATAGGTAAAAAAGGACTTAATGCACGCCTAGCAACAAAGCTTACTAAATACAAATTAGATATTAAAACAAGTGAACAAGCGAAAGAATTAGGTATTTCCATTAAATCAGAATAGGAGGGTATATGAAACAAAGAAAGATTCCTCTTAGAACTTGTGTAGTAACAGGAGAACAGTTTCCTAAGAAAGAACTGCTTAGAGTAGTTAAAGATAAAGAAGGAAATGTTTTTGTTGATGAAACAGGTAAAAAAAATGGGCGTGGAGCATATATTAAAAAAGATATAGATGTTTTAGAATTAGCTATAAAAAAGAAAAGTTTAGAAAGACGCCTAGAGATTACTATTCCAAGTGAGGTATATGATGAAATAAGAAAAATAATAGAAAATTAAGAAAGAGGTGAATGATATGACAATAAAAGAATACGCCATTGACATAAATAAAAGTATCGATGAGGTCATTAAACATATGGAAAGGCTTTCTATGGATTATAGTGACCTAGAGAGAGTTTTAAGCGATGATGAGATCATTCTTTTAGATAATTCCATTCAAGATGAAGAAGACTATGTGGAAGAATCACCTGATGAAGAATTAGTTAAAGATATAGCTTTAGATGAAAAAGCAGAACAAATTGCTTATGATAGTAATTTAGATCATGATAATAAAATTAAAGTTACGAAAGTAAAAAATAAAGGCAGTAAAGTTAAAGATAAAAAAGAAGAATTTAGGCAAGAGAGAAAAAATATTTATAAACATAAAGAAAAGTTACAAAGTAATGAACAAGAAATAGATAAAGATGTAATTCTTTATAAAGAAGGGATGACAGTAGCAGATTTAGCTTCTAGTTTAGGAGATGGTGTTAATAAACTTATTATGAAATTAATGAGTTTAGGAATCATGGCTACTGCTAATAATTCTTTAAGTTATGATGATGCAGAACTTATTGCTTTAGAATATAATAAAACGTTAAAGAAAGAAGAAGCGGTTGATATTTCTAATTTTGAAAATTATGAGATAAAAGATAAAGAAGAAGATTTAGTTCCAAGACCTCCAGTAGTTACAATTATGGGACATGTTGATCATGGTAAAACTACTCTTTTGGATGCTATTAGAAAAACTAATGTAGCTAGTGGAGAAGCCGGAGGTATTACACAAGCGATTGGGGCTTATCAAGTAGAGGTTAAAGATAAAAAGATAACTTTTATTGATACACCAGGACATGCTGCATTTACAGAAATGAGGGCAAGAGGTGCTAGTGTTACTGATATAGTTATTATTATTGTCGCTGCTGATGATGGAGTTATGCCACAAACTAAGGAAGCAATTGATCATGCTAAAGCGGCAAAAGTACCAATTATCGTTTGTATTAATAAAATAGATAAACCAGAAGCTAATATAGAAAGAACAATGACAGGACTTGTAGAAGCTGGTCTTACGCCAGAAGAATGGGGAGGAGACGTAATTGTTAGTAAGATTTCTGCTGTAACAGGAGAAGGTATTGAAGAGTTATTAGATAATATTCTTTTAGTAGCAGAGATGAGTGAGTTAAAAGCTAATCCTAATCGTTATGCAACAGGAGTTGTACTTGAAAGTAAGATGGATAAACATGTAGGTCCGATTGCTACTTTATTAATTCAAAATGGAACTTTAAGGTTAGGAGACCCTATTGTTGTAGGAACAAGTTTTGGTAAAGTTAGAACGCTTAAAAATGATTTAGGTAAAGATATTGTGGAAGCGCCACCTTCAATGCCAGTTTCTATTACAGGTTTATCGACAGTTCCTGATGCTTCATCTAAATTTATGGCTTTTGAAACTGAAAAACAAGCGAAACAGATTGCTCATGATAGAGAACTTAGAGAGAAAGCTGCAGATACAAATAGAACAGGTATGAGTCTTGATGAGTTATTTGGACAAATTAATGAAGGTCTTAAAGAAATTAATATTGTCTTAAAGACTGATGTTAATGGTAGTTTGGAAGCAGTTAGAAGTTCTTTAGAGAAAATAGATGTTGAAGGAGTTAAAATTAATATTATTAGAGGAGCAGTTGGAGCTATTACAGAAAGTGATATTGTACTAGCACAAGCATCTAATGCGATTATTATTGGTTTTAACGTTAGAGGTAATAGTAAAGTTCTTGATTTAGCGAAAGAATATGGAGTAGAAATAAGATTATACGATATTATCTATAAAGTAGTTGAAGATATGGAAAATGCAATGAAAGGCATGCTTGAACCTGTTTATGAGGAAGAGATAACAGGAACAGTTGAGGTTAGACAACTATTTAAATTCTCTAAAGTAGGAATGATAGCAGGTTGTCATGTTTTATCTGGGGTTGTAAAAATAAATGATAAAGCTAGAGTAGTTAGAGATGGTATTGTTATCTATAATGGGGCAATTAAATCTTTACAACATGAAAAAGATACAGTTAAAGAAATAACTAAAGATCACGATTGTGGTCTAACGTTAGAGAATTTTCAAGATTATAAAGAAAATGATTTAATTGAGGTTTATAAATTAGTAGAGATAAAAAGATAAGAAGGCTTAGGCTTTCTTTTTATATATAAGGAAAGTGTGTTTAAAATTCAAAAAGTCATTGACAAACATTTGTTTTGTATGATAAGCTTTGGTTGGTGATAGATATTTAGGTGATTTCTTTAATAGGATTAGGGTGGAGTTTTAAGTTTTATTCTATCACACTAGGTCTTTACTAGGAGGTACTCATGAAAATATTACATACAAGTGATTTGCATTTAGGCAAAAATTTATTAGAAGAATCACTTTATGAAGACCAAAAAGAAATGTTACAACAGTTAATTAATATTGTTATTAATAAACAAATTGATGTTTTAATAATACCAGGAGATATTTATGATAAAAGTATTCCATCAACGGATGCAGTTAACTTGTTTAATAATTTTTTAGAAGCTTTAACAACTTTAAAAGTCGATGTTTTAATAATAAGTGGTAATCATGATTCTAGAGATAGATTATCATTTGGTTCTAATATCTTTAATAAGTTAAATATTCATATTGTTACAGATTATAGGGGAGAAATATATAAGTTTTATAAAGATGATGTTGTTTTTTATATGTTACCTTTTATTAAACCATTTCATCTTAAACATATTGTTGCTGAAGAAACATATGAAAAAATTACAAGTTCTAATGAAATGATGAAATGGATTCTTGCTAGAGAAAAGATTGATAAAAGTAAAAAGAATATTTTGTTAGCTCATCAATTTGTTATAAATAAAGGGGAAGATATAGATTTTTCTCTTTCAGAAAGTGCTACTAATGTAGGGACAATTGATGCGATTGATGTTAATTTGTTAGATGATTTTGATTATGTAGCTTTAGGGCATCTTCATCGACCTCAAAAGATTAAAAGGGATACTATAAGGTATTCAGGGACACCATTAAAGTATTCTTTTAGTGAAGCAAGTGATAATAAGAGTATGGTTATTATAGATACAAGTGATATGAGTTTAGAGTTTCTTCCTGTTGCTCCTTTAAGAAAACTTAGAGTTATTACAGGTACTTTTGATAGTGTTATGAAAATGGAAGCAAGTGATGATCTTATTAAAGTGGTTTTAGAAGATGATACGCTTTTAGTTTCTCCTATGGATGAGATTAAAAAGAGATTTCCTAATGCTTTATCTTTAAGTTTTGCTAGTAAAAATAATTCTACTTTAGATGATATAAATAATATTGATATTAGTAAAGAAGCCTCTCCTTTAGAGTTATTTAATGAATTTTTTAAGTTACAACACGATAGGACTCTTACAGATGATGAACAAAAATATTTAGAAACTTTGATTAATAATTTGGAGGAAGAGTAAGATGAGATTAAAGAAATTGACTATGCAAGCTTTTGGACCTTTTAAAGATAAAGTAGAGATTGATTTTGAACAAGCAAAAATTGACCAGGGCTTACTATTAATAACTGGTGATACAGGGGCAGGGAAAACAACAATTTTTGATGCTATTTGTTATGCTTTATATGGGGAGTCATCAGGAACAACGAGAAAAGCTAATTCTCTTAGGAGTGATTTTTCTTCTTCTGATACGGAAACATATGTAAAGTTAGAGTTTTACCATAATAATAAACTATATACTGTTAGAAGAAGCCCTGAATATATGCGAAAGAGTAAAAGAGGTAATGGGGAAACCAAGCAGCCAGCGACCGCAGAATTTGAAATTAATGGTCGGATGGAGACTAAAACAAATGCTGTGACTAAAGAGATTGAATCCTTAATTGGACTTGATTTTAAACAATTTAGACAAGTAGCGATGTTATCACAAGGAGAATTTACCAAGTTTCTATTAGCATCAGCAGAAGAGAAAACATCAATATTTAGAAAGATATTTAATACCAATATTTATAGTGATATTACTTTAAAATTAAAAGATGATTTGGCTTTAAAAGAGTTAAAATATAAACGAACTAAAGAAGAGATAGAAAAAGAGAAAAATAAAATAACAGACTTTGATCTTTCTAATCTAACTAACGAGGAATTAATTAAGTATTTAGAAGAGAAAATTATTAGTGATACAAAAACGTTAGAGGAAAAGAAAAAAGTAGTAGCTAAATTAAACGAAGAAATAACAACAAAGAAAGTAGAATTAGAGAAAATAGAGGAGACAAATAAAAAAATAAAGGAGCTTGAAA
Source organism: uncultured Bacilli bacterium (assembly GCA_944331915.1). Taxonomy (GTDB): domain Bacteria; phylum Bacillota_I; class Bacilli_A; order RF39; family UBA660; genus Onthousia. The sequence continues at coordinate 27,330 of CALVIR010000009.1, forward strand.
ATAGTAAAGAAAGTTTACAAGCATTATTAAATAATAATAAGATGATTGAAGGAGAGAAAGAGATTCTTGATTATAATCTTCATAAAGCTCCAAAGATAAGTAATTTACTAAACTTAATTAATAAAGAAGAGAATAATATTAAAGATACTACAAAGAGTCTTAATGAAAGCAAGGAAAAATTAACTGCTTTGAAACTTTTATATGACAAAAATAAAAAAACTTATGATGATTTAGATAAATATAGTGATAGAGTAACAGAGATAAATAAGGAAATTGTTAGTACAAAAGAACAGCTAAAAAATTTAACGAAGTTTAAAGAGTTAAATAACTACTTAATAGAAAATGAGACTAAATTAAAAGAAATATTAGATCAAGAAGCTTTAGAACATAATAAATATGATTACTTAAGTAGAAATTATTACTTGAATGAAGCTTTTATCTTAGCGGAAACTTTAGAGGAAAATACACCATGTCCTGTTTGTGGTTCTTATATTCATCCAAATAAAGCTGAGAAAAATGATTATAGTGTTACAAAAGAAGATTTAGAAAAGCAGAATGAGCTTCTTAATAAGATTATTGATGCTAGAAAAACTTATGAATCTAAAATCGAGTCTTTAAAACAAAATATTAAAGAATTAAATTTAGATAGTAATACTAATGGGGATACAGCTATTAAAGAGTTAGATCTTTTACTTGATAAGTTAAATAATAAGTTAAAAGAGATAAAAGATAACTATAATAAACTATTGAAGGAAAAAACAGATTTGACGACTAATATAAGTAAAGTTGAAAAAGAGATTGAACTATATAATAATACGATTATTAAAGCTAATACTGATTTAGAAAAATATAATAAAGACTTGAAGCAATTATATTTAGAGTTAAATACCTCACACGATGATTTTATGAAGAAGAAGATAACACAATCTGAATTAAATACCTTAAGTGCGAAAATTAAAACATATGACACTGAGTATAATAAATATGTGACAACAATTGATTTATATACTAAAGAGGTAGGAACTAAGAAAATAGTAAATATAGATGATAAAATAGAAGAGTTAAATAAAAATATTTCTTCTTATGAATTATTAAATAGTGAATATAATGACTATTATGTTATCTTAAAGAAAGAACAAGAGGTTTTAACTAATATAAAAATTTATATTAATAACGTAGAAAAAGAAGAGAAAGAGTATTTAATGGTTAAACTGTTAAGTGATACTGCTAATGCAAAATTAATTGGTAAACAAAGAATTACGTTTGAAAACTATGTTCAGTCCTATTATTTAAATAATGTTTTAATTGAAGCGAATAAAAGATTAATAAAAATGACTGATGGAAGATATGATCTAAGAAAAAAAGAGGTTTCTAGTTCTTTAACCGAGAAAATGGGATTAGAGTTTTCTATCTTTGATTCTTATACAGGTAAAGAAAGAGAGGTCTCATCTTTATCAGGAGGAGAAAAGTTTAAAGCGGCTTTAGCCCTAGCTTTAGGTTTAAGTGATGTTATAAGTATGTTTGCAGGAGGAATTAAAATTGATGCTCTCTTTATTGATGAAGGCTTTGGTTCTTTAGATCAAGAGTCATTAAATCAAGCTTTAAATACACTATCAGATTTAGTAGATGATGATAAACTAGTGGGTATTATTTCTCATGTATCGGAGTTAATATCTAGAATAGATAAGAAAATTGTCGTTAAAAAGAATAGTAATGGTAGTTATATTCAAATTGAAAGTTAGAAAATATAATTAAAGTGTGAATTTAAGGAGGAAAATATGTCACAATATTGTTCAAGATTAAATATAAGAATAAAAGAGAAAGAAACATGGCAAAAATTACAGAAAGTCAATTTTGAAAAGTATGGAATATCACAAAAATTTATTGATGATTTTGCAGAAGACTATGTTATTGATAGTGATTGGTCTTGTGGTGAAAGCTCACTATATAGTTTGGTCAATTCTATTGTAAATACTGTAGGACAAGATATAATAGTTGTTGCAGATACCACAAATATAGATTCTGATGTTTATAATTATTGTGTGTATTATATTGGAGGTAATGTAAAAGATAGATACTTTACTGATGACTCACCTAAAGCAAATATGTTTTTTGAAACCAATATAAATAAAATAGAGGCTTGGCTTAAATATGGTGGTTTTAGAATATATGATAAAGAGTTAGACTTGCTTCATTCCTATGGTTATATGAAAGATATTGAAAAGAAAGAAAAGTCTTTAGAAAATAAAATTTTATCTAATAATATAGATCATAAACCTAAATACATATCTAAAATAAATATTTTAGTTCCAGATTTAGATGAATGGAAAGGATTACCTAAAAACTTTTTTAAACAGAATGGGTTTCAATATTGTTTTGATATTGCTGATGCAAAAGAATTCTTTAAAAATTATAATAAAAAAAGTTTATGTATCGAAAATGGCTTTGAAATTGATCCCAAGAAAATGATGTGGTTTTGCCTTCGTTCTGTTTGTATAGATTCTATTATATTAATAGAAACTCGTAAGAATACCAAATCTTCTAAAACTGAATGTTATTGCAGCTTTCCATATCCTAATAAAGCCACTCATACAGTTTTTGATAAACCCTTAAAAGCAAATATCTCCGAGGTTGAAAAATGGTTAAAAGAAGCGAAAGTTAGAATGACTCCAAATAAGAAAAAAATTTTAGAACAGTGTTTAGAAGAAATATAACATAAAAAAATATCTATTAAGTAATTAAAATATATGTTAAGATAAATTAATAAAGAAAGGTGTGAGATTATGGCTAATATTAAAATAGAAAGAATAAATCATATGATTATGGAAGAGGTTAGTAAAATATTAATGTTAGAAATTAAAGATGAGGATATTAAATTTGTTACTGTTACTGATTGTGATACTGCCGCTGATTTAAGTGTGGCCAAAATATATGTAACAATATTAGATAAAGATAATAAAGATGAGATTTTGGCTTCATTAAATAAAGCTAGTAGTTTTATAAGAGGAGAGTTAGCTAAGAGAATTGAAATTAGACATACACCAGAGTTAAAGTTTCTTTATGATAATTCTATTGCTTATGGAGAACATATTGATGAGGTTATTGAACGGATTAATGAGGAAAAATGAATTATAAAATAGTAGTTAATAAAAATAATCCTTATCAAGAATCTTTAATGCAAAATAGAAAATTAAAAAGAATTGTTACAGAGTTTAAAGAAGAATTTTACTTAGAAAGTAAAACTTTGAAAGCTTATTTAGAGTTAAAAAAAGCTTTAGAAGAAATAAATATTATTATTGCTCTTGTTAGTGGTTATAGGAGTGTAGAAGAACAAGCAGAGCTCAGATTAGAATATGAGCAAAAGTATGGTCTTGCTTATACTAATAATTATGTAGCATTTCCTTCATTTAGTGAACATCATACAGGTCTATGTTTTGATATTTCTTTAGTTATAGATGGTAAAATTAGTGAAGAAAATACTTTAACTACGAGGGAAGAAGATATCTATAAAAAAATACATCCACTATTGAGTTCATTTGGTCTAATTTTAAGATATCCTAAAAACAAAGAAGAAATTACGGGCTATAGTTATGAGGCTTGGCATTTTCGTTATGTCGGAATAAAGACAGCTCATATTATTATGGATAATAATTTAACTTTAGAAGAGTATGATAGACTTTATAATAAATCTGGGGTTTTAATCATTAACAAACCACCGATGTTAACCTCTCGCGATGTTGTCAATAAGATAAGTGATATATTTGATACTAGGAAAGTTGGACATAACGGGACACTTGATCCTTTAGCAGAAGGAGTTCTTGTTGTTACTATTAATAAAGCGACGAAAATTAATGAATTATTGACTAGTACAGAAAAAGAATATATTGCAACAGTTAAAATGGGAGTCGAGACAGATACATTAGATATAATGGGAAAAGTTCTTGCTACTAGTAATCTAAGGTCCACGAAAGATGAATTAGAAAATCTATTTCAAAAATTTCCAAGAGAGTATTTTCAAGAGGTACCCAAATATTCTGCTGTTAAAATAGAAGGAAAAAAGTTATATGAATATGCTAGAGAAAATAAAGAGATAGAATTACCAAAGAGATTAGTTACTATAAAAGAGTTAGAATTATTAGATTTTAAGGAAGATACTTTTACTTTTAGAACGGTAGTATCTAAGGGAACTTATATTAGAAGCCTTATTAATGATATTGGAGAAATTCTTGCTGTACCTTGTACGATGGAAAAACTGATTAGAACAAGACAAGGTAATTTTAGTATTAAAGAAGCGATAGAACTTGATGATGTTAAGATAAATAGTAAGTTAATACCTATTGCTGAAGCTTTAAATATACCAGTTAAAGAGGTTTTAAAAGAAGATAGTAAATTAATAAAAAATGGTGGGGTAATTAGTAATAAATATCAAATAAAAGATAGAGTATTATTTAAAGAACATGATAAAATGCTAGCTATTTATCAAGTCTCTCCTAATAATAAATTAGAATGCTTTAAAATGTTAACATAATTTAGGGAGGTTTAAAAGTGCATAAAAAAGAAGAACTACAAGAAACATTGAAAATGTATAAAGGAATATTAATTAATCCTATTGCAGATTATTTAAATTCTCTATTAGAATTAGAGTTTTCGGTTGTAAGAGATTATATTGATGATACTAATAGAAATGTTTTAGCTAATTTAGATATATATAAAAGAATTGCTCAATATAACATTTATACGAGAGCTTTAAATATAATTGGAGATAGTGGATTGAGTTATAAGAAGGAAGAGGAAAATACTAATTTAAGTGTCATTGCTTCCTTAAAATTTGAAAATATTAAACTGTTTGCTTTTGATTATAGTAATGGCTTAAATAATTCTTCTATTATTCAAGAAGAAATTGTGACTGAAAGAATAGGTGATATCTTTTTGTATCAGACTTTGGAAGATGGAAAATTTAGAGAAGAAAAATTAGAAAAAGTAATGTATAAGCTAGAAAGTTTAGGTAATGCTAAAAATCCATATAAATCAAACCCATATATTTATGAAGGGCCAGCTTCTTACTGGGAGATAAAAAGAGAACGAGAAATAAGAAAATATGAAACATTACGGAAAGAACTTGAACGGTGGAAAGAACTAAGTGATGATGAGAAAAGAGAAATAGAAATAACAAATAAAGTTTATGAGATGTTATTAGAAGATTATGGCTTGACTAATAATTCTAAAGATGAAGAAATTAGTGAAGATATGAAACTAGTCAAAAAAATGCCAAATTTAAATGTTATTACTAAGATTAACCGCATGTAAAAAAGCGAGAAATTTATAGACAAAATAATAATTTTATAGTATAGTAGTAACGTTACCAATTCTTAGTGAGAGGAGTTCTTCCTTACACCTTTTACCAAGAATTAGGTGGATTAAAAATAAGAAAGGAAGATTTAAAATGGCTTTAACAAAGAGTGAAAAAGAAAAATTAGTTAAAGAATTCGGTAAAGATGCTAATGATACTGGATCTGTTGAGGTACAAATTGCTATTTTAACAAAAGAAATAGAGAATTTAACAGCTCATTTAAAAGAACATATCCATGATCATCATTCACGTCGTGGTCTTTTAATGAAAGTTGGAAGACGCCGTAATATGCTTAATTATTTAGCAAGAACTGATATTACTAGATATCGTGAAGTTGTTAAAAAATTAGGATTAAGAAAATAGAGCTCATAAAGAGTTCTTTTTCTTTCGTTAAAACCTAAGAAAGAGTGTTAAACATTAGTTAAAATGTCACCGATTTTATAGTATAATTTCTTTATAATTCCTCATTGACAACAGGGACCCAGTAAAAACTCTTTTGAAGTGCGTAATATCTTAAAAATAAGATATTACAGCAAGTATGACGAGTTATTACTGCCTATTATCAATGATTTGCTTATAAAGAAATTATAAAACTTAGTGGTGACATTTTAACTAAAGATATGGTGACATTTTAAAAAAGGATTAACATAAAACCTAAGAAAGAGTAGAATTTTTTTTCTTTTTCTGTTATTCTATTAGTAGCTTTACGTTTTTATAGGTTTATGGATTAAAAAAGAACGGATAAGAATGGTTTAATGTGTATAGAAAGAAGGAAATGTAATGGTTAAGAAAGTGTTTGAATATGATTTTTATGGAAAGAAGATAGTGGTTGAACATGGAGAATTAGCGAAACAAGCGAGTGGGTCTGTTTTAGTTAGATATAATGATACAGTTATCTTGACAGCGACAGTTATTAATAAAAAAGCTAATTTATTAAGTGATTTTTTTCCATTAACAGTTAACTATCAAGAAAAACTTTATTCAGTAGGGAAAATACCTGGTGGTTTTATTAAACGGGAGGGACGACCTACAGAAGCGGCTACTTTAGCAGCGAGAATGATTGATCGACCTATGCGTCCTTTATTTAAAGAAGACTTTAAAAATGAGGTGCAAGTTATTAATACAGTTTTATCAGTTGATCAAGATTGTTCTCCAGAACTTACAGCTCTTTTAGGTTCATCAGTAGCGACAATGATATCAGGAGCTCCTTTTGAAGGACCTATTGCAGGAGTTAAAGTTGGCTATGTTGATGGAGAATATATCATTAATCCTGATGCTTCTCAATTAGAAAAAAGCAGTTTAGATCTTACAGTGGCAGGTACAATAGATGCGATTAATATGGTTGAAGCTGGAGCTAAAGAGGTTAGTGAAAGTATAATGCTAGAAGGATTAATGAAAGGTCATGAAGCTGTTAAAGAACTATGTAAATGGCAGAAAGAAATTATTGAAGAGATTGGTGTTACTCCTTTTGAATATGAGAGTTTAACAATAGAAGATTCTTTAGTTAAAGAGGTAACAGCTTTAGTAGAAACTAAACTTGATCAAGCTTTAAGAATTAAAGAGAAATTAGAGCGGTATGCAGCAATAGATAAGATAAAAGAAGAGGTAATAGAACAGTATAAGGAAAATAATAAAGATAAAGAAGAAGATGAGGTTAACCTTTTACTTGTAAAAGTAGCTAAGATAATGGAAGATGTTGAGTACCGATTATTTAGAAATATTGTTGTTAAAGAAAAAACAAGAGCTGATGGAAGAAGAATGGACGAGATTAGACCGTTATCTACGGCTATAGATTTATTACCTAGAACTCATGGTTCAGCATTATTTACTCGTGGGGAAACACAATGCTTATCCGTAACAACTTTAGGAGCTTTAGGAGAACATCAGATTCTTGATGGCCTTAGTTTAGAAGATGAAAAAAGATTTATGTTGCATTATAACTTTCCTCAATTTTCAGTAGGAGAAACAGGAAGATATGGAGCTCCAGGAAGAAGAGAGATTGGTCATGGGGCTTTAGGAGAAAGAGCTTTATTACAAGTAATACCTAGTGAAGATGAATTTCCATATACTATTAGAGTAGTTTCTGAAATATTAGAAAGTAATGGTAGTAGTTCACAAGCATCTATTTGTGCTGGTTGTATGAGTTTGATGGCAGCAGGTGTTCCTATTAAAGCTCCAGTTGCCGGTATTGCGATGGGACTTATTACTAGTGATGATGACTATACAATTTTAACTGATATCGCTGGAATGGAAGATCATTTAGGAGATATGGACTTTAAAGTAGCAGGAACTCGTGATGGTATCTGTGCTTTACAAATGGATATTAAAATTAAAGGGGTAACAAGGGAAATACTTGGTGAAGCTTTAGAACAAGCTAAAAAGGCTAGATTAGAAATACTTGATGTTATTAAAAAACAAATTAGCAAGCCAAGAAGCGAGGTTTCTAAATATGCTCCTAAGACTAAAGTTTTCTATATTTCCCCTCATAAAATAAGAGATGTTATTGGTAAAGGCGGAGAGATGATTACAAAAATTATCTGTGAAGCTAGTAATGTTACAGATGTTAATAATATTAATGCTGTTAAAGTAGATTTAGAAGATGATGGTAGAGTAATCGTTTACCATACTGATAGTGAGGTAATTGAGAAAACTGTTAAAATGATTCAAGATGTAGCAAGAGAAATAGAAATAGGTAAAACTTATGAAGCTAAAGTCGTTGCAGTTCATGATTTTGGTTGCTTTGTAGAACTTTGGCCAGGCTGTGAAGGATTGGTTCATGTTTCGCAATTAGATACTAAACGAGTAGAAAAAGCAGAAGATGTTGTAAAAGTAGGAGATACAATTCTTGTAAAAGCAATGGGTCTTGATAAAAAAGGTAAACAAAATTTCTCTCGAAAAGAGGTATTGTTAGAGAAAAAGAAGAAGAGTGAATAAAACTCTTTTTTCTTTTCTAAAATAAGACTAGGAAAATTTGCCAAAAAGATATAAAATAAAATTAAGAGTTTTAGTGAGGTGACTAATATGGGAAAATACAATTTAGTGGGATCTTATTATGATAAATATAGTAAAGGACATAAATATAAAAGTGAAGAGATTATAAAAATAGATAATCAAGATTTAACAACTCTTGAAAGTATTGATTATGTAACCGCAGGATATTCTGGTTTTACCTCTTTTAGTGCTTCTTTAGCGCCTTTTTATCAAGATAAAAATACTTTTTCAATTAGGGGAATAACAAGTAAAGGAGAATACTTTTATAAAAGTGTTATCTATGATAATAAACCTTTACAAGAACTTATTAAATCTATCAAGCCAAAGACAATATATACTACTAATGGGTACCGGAGTATTAAGAAAATAACTGGTAATACAGCTTTGTTTACTAGTAACTTTAAAGAGTTTAAAACTTTGGTAGCTGATAAAAATGAAGATGCTCTTAAAATTATTTTTGGTGAGAAAAGTGACTTTTCCTTCTTTTTACATCAATATTTATCTAGTGCTAAAGAAGAAGATGCTATTCTTGAAGAAGATAGAGCCTTAGAAGAGAATTTTCGTAATTATGAGGTGTTTAGACGTTTTTTAACTAATAAAGGAAAAATAAATTGTCAAAATTTAAAAATTAGAGATTCTGTTACTGTCTTTAGTGATTATAAAGCTAAACCTACACCTAATATGACAGTTTCTTTTGTTAGTTCTACTACAGATGATGAATATGATCCAGATGAATATGCCTTTTATGATGAAAAAGAAATGGAAATGATGGCTGGAGGAGAGGGTAATTTCTATGGACGTAGAAGATAGTAACTTAAGAAAATATCTTGAGTACTTAGAATATCAAAGACATTATTCAAGATATACGATTGATAGTTATTATAATGATATTATAGAGTTTTTGACTTACTTGGAAAAAGAAGAGCTAAACTATTTAAATTTAGAATATAGTGATATTAGACTTTACTTAATGTACTTAAGAGAAGAAAAGCAAGAGAAATCCACCTCTATATCTCGTAAACTTAGTAGTTTAAGAAGCTATTATAATTTTTTAGAAAATAATAAATTAGTTAAGAGTAATCTTTTTTCTTTGATAACCTCACCAAAGAAAGAACAGAGACTACCACGTTATTTTGAATATAATGAATTAGAAGAATTATTTAATGTTCCTGATTTGAAAACTGTCTTAGGAATTAGAGATAGACTGATTATAGAGATTTTATATGCGACAGGGATAAGAGTGGGGGAATTAGTTAATATTAAGATTAAAGATATTAATAAGAGTGAGAGAACTATTTTAATTCATGGTAAAGGTAGTAAAGAAAGAATTGCTAATTATGGTGAGTATGCTAGTGATATTTTAAAACTTTATTTAAGTGATTCTTATCCTAGTTTAAATAAGTATCATAGTGAGTATTTGATTCTAAATAATCAAGGAAGAAAGATAACTGAAAGAGGAATTAGATATATATTAACTAATATGATTAAGAAAACATCTATTCATAAGAATATATCTCCTCATATGTTAAGACATTCTTTTGCAACCCATTTACTTAATGAAGGTTGTGATATTTTATCAGTTAAAGAATTATTAGGTCATGAAAGTATATCTTCAACGCAAATATATACACATATTACTAATGATAAATTAAAAGAAATTTATTTACATAGTTTTCCTAGAAAATAGTTTTTACTAAAAAAGAGCAATTAAACAAAGATTGCTCTTTTATACTTTATTAAGTAAATTTTCTAGTTCTTGGGTACTAAGTCCTGTGTTTTTAGATACCATTTCAATTGATAGACCATCTTTAAGAAAGTTTTTAGCAATAGTGATTCTTTCTTCTTTTTTTCCATCATCATGAGCGAATTTTAACATTTTCTTCTGCATTATTTCATTGTCATAAACAGCACCTAATTCATCATTAATGGCAAGTCTTTCTAATTCATCCAACACCTTTAAAGCCTCCTTTTCATC
>CALVIR010000010.1 GCA_944331915.1 uncultured Bacilli bacterium
TTTGGTACATTATTGTGTTTGAATATAAAATTTATAAATTTTTGATGCTTTTTTTGTAAAAAACCTAAACTCAAAACTATTTTTTCATACAAGATAGTAATGCTACTAAATAGTAAATAGGATGTTTATCTAGTTTCACGATGTCTAATATGATTGTTAAATCATTAAGATTACTCTTAAATCTAAACATCGGTGTAATATTATAAGCATCTACAAATAATTCTTCTGTATTTAATAGTTTGGTTGTTTCTCTATCAAAATAAAGTTCAATAGAGTTCTTAGTCTCTCTTACTTTTGTAACTTTTACCTCTTTTACTAATTTTTCAAACCATTCTTCATACATATAAATAATAATACTCTCATCAAGCTTACCAAACCTATCTTCTAAATCACTCTTAACCTCTTCTAATTTCTCCTTACTATCAATTTCATTAATCATACGATGAATTAATATTTTTAAATCATTATCACTAACATAATCATCACTAATATGTGTAGATACATTTAATAAAGTATTATTACCTGTATCCTCATCTTCTTCTTGTTCCTTAACATTTCCTTTCAAATAATTAACCTCTTCATCAAGCATCTTTAAATACAAATCTATTCCTACACTATCAATAAAACCAGCTTGCTTACTACCTAAAATATCTCCAGCACCTCTTATTGATAAATCACGAGTTGCAATAGAAAACCCACTACCTAATTCTGTAAATTCTTTAATAACATTAAGTCTTTTAACTGCCGTTTCTGTTAAAACTTTTCGATCATTGTACATTAAATAGCAATAAGCTATTTTATTACTTCTTCCCACTCTTCCTCTTATTTGATATAACTGACTAAGACCAAAATGATCAGCATCAATTATAATTAATGTATTTACATTAGGTATATCTATACCTGTTTCAATAATTGTTGTACACACTAAAACATCCGCTTCATGATTAATAAAAGACTGCATCACATCTTCAATTTGGGTTTTATCCATTTGTCCATGTGCATAAGTTATTTTTGCAAGTGGTACTAAATCTTCCAAAAAAGCGACCTCTTTATCTATTTCTGCTACATTATTAAAGAGAAGAAATACTTGTCCATTTCTTGATATCTCTTTTAATATCGCTTCTTTTATTAATTGTTTATTATAAGCAATAACATAAGTCTGAATTGGATATCTTTGAGCAGGTGGTGTTTGAATCAAAGAAAGGCTTCTAAGTCCCACAATAGACATCTGTAATGTTCTAGGAATGGGCGTTGCTGTCAATGTCAAGACATCAATATTACTTTTATATTGCTTTATTTTTTCTTTATGTCTAACCCCAAATCTCTGCTCTTCATCAATAATTAGCAATCCCAAATCTTTAGGTTTAATATCATCACTTAAAATTCTATGGGTTCCAATAACTAAATCAATCGTTCCATTTGCTAACTCTTCTAAGATTCTTCTTTGTTCTTTAGGACTCGTAAAACGATTTAATAATCCAATACTAACTGGAAAATCTTTAAAGCGCTCTAAAGCATTTTTATAATGTTGACTAGCTAAAATAGTAGTAGGACATAAAAACAATACTTGTTTACCTGCTAAAACCGCTTTAAATACAGCTCTAAAAGCCACCTCAGTCTTACCAAAGCCAACATCTCCAACTAATAATCTATCCATTGGACTTTCTTTTTCCATATCTTCTTTTATTTGTTTAGCAGCAAGCAATTGATCATTAGTCGCTTTATATGGAAAAGCATTCTCAAACTCTTTTTGCATCTCATTATCTTTAGGAAAAGCAAAACCCTTTCTTCGTTCTCTTTCAGCTTGCACTCTAAGTAAGTCACTAGCCATATCCTGAACTTTACTCCGAACTCTACTCTTTACCTTTTCCCATTCTTTTCCCCCAAGCTTATAAATAGTAGGTCTAACCCCTTCTTTACCTGTATATTTATAAAGCAAATCAATCTTTTCTACTGGTATATATAGCTTATCATTTTCTTGATATAATACCTCTAAATAATCTTTTAAAACCCCTTGCTGACTTAAAGTCTTAAGCCCATTATATATACCAATACCATGTACTTGATGAACTACATAATCTCCAACCTCTAATTTATTTAAATCAGTAATTTTAGAACTATATTTAAATTTTGTCTTATATCTTTTAGATGTCTCTTGATTTTTAAATAACTCCTTCGCCGTCAAAAAGACTATATTTTTATAAACAAACCCCCTACTCATTTCAAATTCTACTAAATTAAGCTGTTTTTCGTAAATATTATCAAAAGAGCTATCTACTAACGGCAAATTAATTTTTCTTCTAAAACTATTTAATTGATAACTTTTCAAGCAGACAATAACTGTATAATTTTTATATAACATTTCTCTAATATATTTAACAATACTATCTATATCATCATTAAATAAAGGTGGTGTTGTACTATTATAATTAATAACTTTTAAATAATTATCAAGATTATCAACACTAAGATAATTAATGATTTTACTATTATCAAGTTCTTCAAATGGAAACATATATTTACCTTTAAAATCTATATCTTTATCTGTCTGATACTCTAATATATCTTCACATATATTTTTATAATTAACTAACAAAGAACTTTTATCTTTATATATAGTCACTAAATTATTTAAATAATTACTAATATTACCTACGTTAGTATAGAAAGGTAAATATTTACTTTTACGTTCTTCTGAAGGAATATCTTTATCTAAAGAAAATACCTCTGTATAAGGATAAATATTAACAGAATTTATTCCCGCTAAAGACTTTTGATTATTAAGATCAAAATATCTAATTGATTCGATAAAATCTCCAAAAAATTCTATTCTAATTGGATAATCTTCTCCCACTAAAAAAACATCAATGACAAATCCTCTTACCCCAATTTCACCTGTCTTTGTGACTAAACTAGTTCTCTCATATCCTAAATTAATTAATTTACTAACTAACTCTGCAGGAGCAATTTCCATATCTTTTTTCAATTGTATTTTTGCCTTTAAAAATTCTTCTTTAATAGGTAAAAAGCGTAAATAACCCATTAAATTAGTAATTACAATACTCTTATCTTTACCACTAATTTCTCTTAAAGTCTCTAATCTATTAACCATTAAATCTGGACTTATTGCCATCGCTTCACTAGTTAAAAAGTCATCCATGGGAAACAAATAAACATTATCTGTATAATTACTAATGCTATGATACAAATTATTAGCTTCTACTAAACTAGATGTAACAATTAAAACACTATTATTATTTTCTAACAACTTATTTACATAAATGGAAAAAAGCTCTTCTGTCATCCCGGTAAGAGCTACATTCTCTGTATAAATTTTATCAAACATATTAGCAAATAAATTCATTTAACTTACCCCTATCAATGTCTATTATATTTACTCATTAAAGTCTGAAAATCCAAAACAAAATAATCATCTAGAACTTTATTAAGTATTAAAAATTCTTCTTCTAGTGTCTCTTTTTCCTGTTTAGAAAATCCTGAAAGTACATAATCCATAACATTATCAGTATTATTAGAAATACCAACTCTAAGTCTTTTAAATTCATCTGTATTTAAATAGGAAATAATACTTTTTAAGCCATTATGTCCTCCACTACTACCTTTAGGACGCAATCTAAATTTACCTAATTCTAAATCTAAATCATCACTAACAATTAAAATATCCTTAGGAGCAATCTTGTAAAAATTAGCAAACTTACTAACTGCTATTCCAGAATTATTCATATAAGTTAAAGGTTTAACAAAAATAACTTTCTCACTATTAATATTAGTCTCTAAATATAAAGCCTCAAACTTTTCTTTATATTTCTCTTTAATACCTTTATTATCTAAATAATTATCTATAACCATGAATCCCATATTATGCCTTGTATTTTCATATTTTTTTGTAGGATTACCAAGCCCAACAATTAGTTTCATCCAATCACCTCTTTGAAATTAATAATCTAACTACTTTCTATTAAAGCCAAAAATTATTTCCCGGGAAATAATCTATCTACTATTATCAAGGTATTCTTTATAAACAATAGACTTAGGAATACCTCTTTCTTTCGCTACTAACTTAATCGCTTCATTTTTCGTATTACCATCTTCTATATAGAAATTAACATGATCAACGATACTCATGTTGTTAAAATCAAACTCTAATTTAGCACCTTCTACTACTATAACAAATTCTCCTTTTAGTTCAAATTTACTATCTAAAATTTCACTAATACTACCTCTAATTGCTTCTTCATATTTTTTAGAAATTTCTCTAGCTAAACAAATTTTTCTATCACCAAATATTTCTTTGATATTTAGAAGGGTAGCTAAAATACGATGTGGTGCTTCATAGAAAATAATTGTAAAAGGATAATTCTTTAAATTAGTTAACTCCTTTTTTCGTTTAGCCTCTTTTGCATTAAGAAAACCATAAAATATAAAAGGTAAAGGTGCTAATGTTGACATTGTAAGCGCAGGAACAAAAGCTGTAGGACCAGGCAAACTAATAATTTCATACCCCTTAGATACTATATAACTTGTTATTCTATATCCAGGATCACTAATTAAAGGTGTCCCTTGATCAGTAACTAAACCTACATTGAAGCCCCCAACTAAATAAGATAAAACTCTATCTTTCATTTTCTCTTCGTTAAATTCATGACAACTAACTAATTTATTTTTAATATTGTATTTATCTAATAACTTTTTCGTTTCTCTTGTATCTTCACAAAGAATTATATCAACTGTTTCCAGTACTTTTAAAGCTCTTATTGTAATATCATCTAAATTACCAAGTGGTGTTGGTATCAAATATAAACTAGGTCTATCTCTATCCATCACAATCTTCCTTTCCTACCATCAACGGAGCCATTACTTTTAAGCCTTGTTCTTTTCCGTTCTTACGTGCTTCAAGTAAAAATAATTTAGATGGTTTCTCCATATCATGATATATAAACTGTACTCTTTTAATCGCCAAACCATATCGTTTAAGCAAATCTCTTATCTCAAAAAATCTCTCAACTCTTTGAATTAAGAAGAGTCCTCCCCCATTTTTTAAAATCTTATTAGCATTACTAACGACATCTTCCATAGTTAATGATAAATCATGACGAGCAATTTTTTTAGCATTTTTAGAACTTACCTGACTTTCATTTTCCAACGTAAAGTATGGAGGATTACAAACAACAATATCAACGCTATTTATCTCAAAGTATTCTTTTATATTTTGAACATAATCATTAATTATTGTTATTTTTTCCTCTAAGTTATTCTCTTTAATCGAACTTAATGCTAAAAAACATGCTTTTTCATCACATTCTATACCTACGATATTAAGATTATAATCCCCCATTAACAAAGGAATTATTCCTAAGCCACACCCAAATTCTACTAAAGTTTTATCTTTAACAAGAACTCTTATAAATTTTACTAATGATAAATTATCAGTCGTAACTTTAAAATATTCATCATCATAATAAAAAGTAATATCTTTACCATTATAAGTATAAACTGTTTTCTTATTATTCATGAACTTTTAACTCCACTATACCCTTATTTTTTATCTCTACTTTATAAGTTTTATTAAATACATTTACCTCAATAACTTTACCTAATCCATCAGAGGTTTCAACTAAATTACCAATATTAGGTAAATTCTTTTTTAATTCAGTATAAACCTCATCCTCATAGTTTAAACAACAAAGAAGTCTACCACATAAACCATTTATCTTACTAGGATTAAGAGCTAAAAACTGATTTTTAGCCATATTTATTGATACACTAGCAAATTCAGTCAAAAACTGATTACAACATAAAAACAATCCACAAGGACCAAGTCCCCCCACCTTTTTAGCTCTATCTCTAACTCCAATTTGTCTTAATTCTATTCTCGTTTTATATTTCTGCGCTAATACTTTAGCAAGTTCTCTAAAATCAACTCTATTATCAGCCACATAAGATATAAACAATTGCTTTCTATCTAACGTATAAAAAGAACTAATAAAACGCATTTCAAGACCCAAATTATCAGCTTTATCTTGAGCATAAAGAAGTACATCGCCACTTTCTGCGAGATTTCTCTTATTTTGCTCTAAATCACGTTCCGTTGCTACTCTTACAAAAGTAGTATTATATAAAGGATCATCTTCCTCTAAAACATCTATAACTGTCGCTAGTTTATATAATGAATTATCAGCAACAATTACTTTTGTACCAATCTTCATAGTTAATGAACAAGTAACTTTATCATAGCTGTTAAACAATTCACTATCATAACTTATTTTTAGTATTTGCAATATCTACACCTCCATCAAAGAAAGCAATAATTGATCAATCCATAATTTCATATTAACATTATAATTCAACTTATTCAAGCTTTCTTCAAAAACAGCTATAATTAAAACAAGTTCTTCTAGATTATTTTCTTTTTCCAATTTAGAATTGCTACTAATATTAAGCAAATTGGTATAATATAGTAAAGCATTTTTTACACTTTCAACCGCTTTCTCTTTATCCTTAAAAATCCCCTTAATATAGATATTAAAGTTTAATAGTAAATCAGTTTCTTTTCTTTTAGCAATATCATCAAAGAAAGCAAGCATCTCTTCACTAAAAGAAACCTGTAAGTTACTTTCAAATTGTAAACTAATAATCTGACATCTCGACCTAATTGTATCTAAAACATTATATTGGTTATTAGTAACTAAAATAGCAATTATATCCGCACTAGGCTCTTCCAAAAATTTTAAAATTGTATTCGCTGCACTAGCATTCATTTTAGAAGCACTATATATAACATACACTTGCTTTGTACCATAAACAGATTTATTAGCAAAAAGCTCTTTTATATTAAGCAATTGTTCTTTTTTAATTTGATTATTTACAGGTTCAATCTCTACATAGTCAGGAAATTCATTTTTCTCCACCAAATGTAATATTTTTTCTAAAGGCAAAGTAACCTTTTCATTATATGTACCTTCATATATTTTCTTAACCAAAAAAAGAATGTAATCTCTAACTACATTTTTATCATTATTATTTGTTTCAACTAAATAAGCATGTGACAAACTACTATGCAAAAAAATATTTGTTACTTGCTTATAATAATTAGGTTGTCTATTCTTTACTGCTAAATCCATTCTTTTCTCCTAAAATTAATTTAATATTATTATTTTATCCAATCTAAAAGACAAGTACTTTAAGTAAAACTAAAACAAAAAGCATTGGAAAACCTAAAACACTAACTGCACCAATTGTAATATAGTTAATTGGTATAACCAAATTAAATCTAGTTGCAATCAAGTTATAACCATATAAAACAAATGCACTTATTATAATTCTTTTTACTATTTGCCATATTCTTTTCATATTAGTATCAACACCCAGTAAATAATATGCCTATAGTTAAAAAATTAGACTATTTCTTTACGATCTTCTAAAGCCCTTTCTAAAGTTAAAGTATCTATATATTCCATATCAGCACCAATCGGAACACCACTAGCAAGCCTTGATACTATTACATCTAATCCCTCTAAAATTTTTTTAATATATAAAGCTGTTATTTCTCCTTCCACACTTGGTTTAAATGCTAAAATGACCTCTTTTATTTTTTCATTTTTAATTCGATCTAATAATTTATCAAGACCAATATCTTCCGGATTAATATCATCAAGCGGAGAAATTAGACCATTAATAACATGATAAAGCCCTTTATATGTCCCTAATCTCTCAAAAAGAAAAACAATCTTTGAATCTTCAACCACACAAATTGTCTCTTTATCTCTTTGTGTTGATTCACAAATAGAACATTTATCTTTATCTGTAAGTGTGTTACAAATTTCACAAGGATGAATATTATCTTTCACTGCTTGTAAGTTTTCTTCTAACATAGCAAACTTTTCTTCATCAAATCCTAAAACAGAAAAAGCCATTCTTTCTGCTGTTTTTTCACCTATTCCAGGAAAATTTTGAAAACTTTCAATAAGATTTTTTAGACTATCTGGATACATTAAAACAATCCAGGCATAGAACTAAAACGTCCCATTTTATCTTCAGTTATTTTATCAACTTGTTTCATTGCTTCATTAGTTGCAATTAAAATCATATCTTGAAGCATTTCCAAATCTTCACTAGAAAAGTTTTCATCACCATCTATTTTTACATCTAAAAGTTCTTTTTTACCATTTACTTTAACTGTTACTAAGCCATTAGTACTACTAAACTCCATCTTATCAATTTCATCTTTAGCTTTCATCATATCACTTTGTAACTTTTGAGCTTGTTTCATCATTGCTTGTATATTCATAATTTTCCTCCTATTCAATCTCAACAATATCTCCAAATAATTCAACTACCTCATTAATTGAATCATCTAACTCATCACTTAAAATTTTATCACTACTACTAGAAATATTCAAGCTTGGTTCTTCTTGATATTCAAAGTGTTTACCCTCATTTAGTAATTTAATATATTCTTTCTTTAATTGCTCCCATTTTTCATTAGTAATAACCGCAATATGTTTATTTGCATTAGTTATTTTATTATAAAAATCCTCTAATTTATCAAGATGATCTTTTAATTTTTCTATCATTCCTTCATAATCATAACTAATTACCAAATTATCAGTACTTGAAGCTCTTACCTTTGCATCTAAAAGTTCACATGCTAAGTAACCATTTTCCTGATCAAAAGTATAATCATCAAGTAGTTTATAATTATTTATCTCTTTAACCAATTCTTCCTTTGCTGCTTTTATCATTGTATTTTTAGTTCTAATTTCCATCAAATTAGAAAACTGTTCTAAAGAAATATTTTGTTTTTTTCTACTCATAACAGGCTCTATATTATCTTCCTTTTTCTTAATATTTGATGTAGTTTCTTCCTTAGCTACTTTAGTTTCACCTAGTTTTTCTTCATTTATATTTGTCCTAATTTCTTCTCGTTTTATCTGAGCATCAGGTTCAACAGTCTTATTTTTATTCTTTAGATCGTTCATATAACTAAGCAAGGTTATTTCAACAGATATCCTTACATCATCAGCTTTCTTTATAGAAACTAACCGATCATTTAATATATTTAGAAACTCTACCATAGTATTTGCAGAAAACTCTAAAGCTTGATCAGAAATATAATAAGCAAACAATTCATCTTTTATATTCAACATTAACTGTTTAAGGATTTGAACCAAGTTTTTTCCCTCTAAATAATAAGTCTCTATTAATTCTAAAACTTTAGATACATTAGCAGAAAAAATATAATTTTCAAATTTCTTAATTTTTTGAGTAGTTATCTGTCCATTTATATTATAAAAATCTTCTACTGTTATTTTCTCTAAATTATAAGCATATAACTTATCCAACAAACTAATTGCATCCCTCAAACATCCATCAGATGATTCGGCAATTTTTTCAAGCACTTCATCATCAATATTAATATTCTCAGCATCAACTATTGTTTTTAAGCGCATTACAATCTTATCATTTGTAATTTTCTTAAAATTGTACCACTGACATCTAGAAATAATAGTTAACGGAATTTTTTCAGGATCAGTCGTTGCCAGAATAAAAATAACATGACTAGGTGGTTCTTCAATTGTTTTCAATAAAGCATTAAAAGCCCCAATAGATAACATATGAACCTCATCTATTATATAAACTTTATATTTAAGTTCACTAGGTAAAATATTAACTTTATTTCTTAATTCCCGGATTTCATCAACCCCATTATTAGAAGCCGCATCAATTTCAATAATATCCATACATTCATTAGAAAATGAGTAATTACAATTTTTACATTTTCCGCACGCCAACCCGTCAACTGGTTCAAGACAATTAACTGCTCTTGCAAAAATCTTTGCAATCGTAGTTTTACCTGTACCACGAGGACCAGAAAAAAGATAAGCATGACTTATATGATTATATTTAACAGCATTTTTTAATGTTTCAACAATTATATCCTGTCCAACTACGTCTTTAAAATCCAAAGGTCTATATTTTCTATATAAAGCCTGATACATACCATCACCCCAATCAATATATAGTATACATGAGTGAAAGAAAATTATCTATCTAAAACGTTTGTTTTAACACGTTTTTTTTCAAAAAACTCTGTTATAAAATTAGTATTATCAAAATCACAATTCATTTTAATGTTTTCCACAGGCTTATTCGCATCTATATTTGTAAATATTTCTTTAACAATTTTCTTATTTTCACAGCTAGTTGAATCAAACAAATAATAAACACGATCTATCCTTGCTTGCTTAATAGCACTAGCACACATTGGACAAGGTTCAAGAGTTACATACATATCACAACCATTTAAACGCCAGTTTTGTAATTTTTTACTTGCTTTCATAATAGCAGTAATTTCCGCATGTTCTATAACACAACGTCTTTCTTCCTTTCGATTATATGCTTCAGAAATGATTTCACCATTTTTAACTATAACCGCACCTACCGGAACCTCATTTTTTTTATATGCTTTAAAGGCCTCTTCTATAGCAACCTTCATATAATTATCTTTCATCTAATTGTCCCTCCTAAAACAAAAAAAAAGTGCACATAAATTAAATTTGTTAAGGCTGCTATGTTTCCATTCTGACCTGGTTCCAAACTAATTTATTGCACAAGAAAATTATAGTACTTTTTTATTTTTTTTACAAGTACATATTTAACAAACATAATCAAAACCGCAAATTATTTCCCGGGAAATAATTTATTGGAAATTATACTGATAAAAATGGAAATTTATCAGTATATTTGACATTCGACAAGTATAATGTTCCACGTGAAACATAGTCTATAATATTATATTTTCATATTAATGAATCTTATATCATCAACAACAACTCCAACTTATCGTTTTAAAACAAAAAAAGCAGTTCATTTGCACTATAATCACAATTAAAAGTTAAAGAATAAATAATATTCAAAATAATCATAATAATTACTAAATTATTTCCCGGGAAATAATTTAGTAATTTATCTAAAAAATATTTTTTGTAATTATCTCATATAAAATAGAAACAACTAATATTTTTCCAAAACCTTTATTTTAACCAAAAAGAAATATACATTAATAAATACTTACAAAAATCCAATTTATTAAAATAAAGGCATTTACTGTTTTAAGCTTCTATAAACTTTATAAAAAGGTTACACACTTTCTACCTAAATACCGTTATGTTTAATTAAAATTTATAAAAACATCACATATTATAAAAAAGGTTTTATATAATATTTATTTTTACATTTATCAAAATTATTTCCCGGGAAATAATTTGCTGGAAATTTTACTAGTAAAACTGGAAATATATCAGTATACTTGACATTCAACAAGTATAATGTTCCACGTGAAACATAGTCTATAATATTATATTTCTATAACATTTTTCATTCATCAACAAATTCATTCTTATGCAAGATTTATACTTAATGCATAAAATAATACAGTTATACTTATTCATAATCAAATTTAACAAAGAAATATATAAAAAGAGAGCTTTATAATTAGTAGTAAATTATTTCCCGGGAAATAATTTACTACTAATTATACCTTCTTCAAAAAATAGAATTTTTTTATATTACATGAATTTTATGTTTCACGTGAAACATCCTATTTTATTAATGCTATATTAATTAATATAAAAAAATATCATTAGCTTTATATTTATAGATCTTATTATAAATTAATTTGCTATAAAAGAGACGTTTCTATACTAATTAAATTTTTTTTATTTCCATATTACTCTTTCTTATTACATAAAATATTTAATTATATTAAAAAACTCAATACAACAAGAGAGAATTATTTCCCGGGAAATAATTCTCTCCATTACAAAACTAACTTAAACATTACTAATTCATTTAAAATTAATGAAAATATAGAAATGAGTTATGTTTCACGTGAAACATAACTCACAAATACAATAATTAAATAACTAAGGAAAATAATATTAATTGATACAATACTGCATTATATAGACTTTTAATTATCATTTATTTTTTTTCAAAACATTAATATAATCCATAGCTGCAACTTATGTCAAGAATGTTGATATTTTTCCAATTATTCTGAAATTTTAACCAAAAAATTATTTCCCGGGAAATAATTTTTCTGTTTTTTTAATAATTTTTACTAAAAACAAAACAATCAAATCAAAATAAAAACATAAAACAAGTACATATAATTTTAGTAAGCATGATAGTCAAATTACAAACAAACATAACTAAAATAATAGCAGTTATTCTATATTATTAAACAAATAGTAATTAATATTACTATATATTCAAATTTCAAAAAATATAATAAAGTTTTAAACAACAATTATATAATACATTACTCAAATTATTTCCCGGGAAATAATTTGAGATAATAAAATGTTAAAAAAAAGAACCTATTCAGTAGGCTCCTCCTCATTAATATTACTTTCTTTATCCACAATAGTAACAGTTGATACTTTCTGATCATCTTTTAAATGAATTAATCTAACACCTTGTGTAGCACGTTTTAAAGTAGAAATTTGATCTAAAGGCATTCTCATAATTATACCACTATCAGTAATTATCATAACATCCTTAGTTTCTTCAGCATCACTATCTATACAATTTAAAGATATCATATTACCATTCTTTTCAGTTAAGTTCAACGCTTTTACACCCTTACTACCACGATGTGTTAAGCGATATTCATTAATATCAGTCTTCTTACCATAACCATTTTCAGTAACAATAAGAATATTCTGATTTTCATTAACAACATTAGCACCAACTACCATACTACCATCTAATTCCATACCTTTAACTCCAGAACTACCTCTACCCATAGCTCTTATCTCTGATTCAACAAAACGTACCATTCTACCATTACTGGCACCAATTGTAATCTCATTGTTACCAGTAGTTTTATCCACAGCAATTAACTCATCGTTATCTTTAAGTATAATTGCTATTTTTCCACTCTTCCTAATATTATCAAATTCCTTTATTTCTGTACGTTTTACTAAACCATTTTTAGTAACAAATAGTAAATATTTGTAGTTTTCCACAGAAGGTTCAAGGCAAACTATCGAACTAATGTTTTCGCTGTTTTCTAAAGATAATAAATTAACCACTGGTAATCCTTTAGATTGACGGTTATATTCAGGTATCTCATAACCTTTCAATCTATAAACCTTACCTTTATTTGAGAAAAATAAGATATAATCATGTGATTTCATTGAAATTAAATGTTTTACAAAATCTTCCTCATTTGTACTCATACCCTTAATTCCTACTCCACCACGATTCTGAACTTTATAAGTATCTGCTTTCATCCGTTTTATATAACCATTATTAGTTAAAGTAACAATAATATCCTCTACAGGTATTAATGACTCATCTTCAATATACTCTATCGCTGTCATATCAATATTAGTACGTCTCTCATCGCCATATTTAGCTTTAATTTCTAGCAATTCTTCTTTAATAACACCTAATATCTTCTCATCACTACCCAAGATTGACTTTAATTCAGCAATTAATTTAAGTAATTCATCCAATTCATTTTCTATTTTTTCTCTTTCTAAGCCCGTTAAACGTCTTAATCTCATTTCCAAAATAGCATTCGCTTGAATTTCACTTAAACCAAACTTACTCATTAAACCATTTCTAGCCTCTTCATCAGACTTAGAACCTCTAATTAACTTAATAACCTCATCAATATGATCTAAAGCTATCTTCAATCCTTCTAAAATATGAACTCTTTTCTCTGCATTATCTAAATCAAATTTTGTTCTTCTGATAATTATCTCTCTTTGAAAATCAATATACTTTGCAATTATATCTTTAAGTCCCAATGTTTTAGGAACACCTTGATCTAGCATCAAGAAAATAATTCCATATGTTGTTTGAAACTGAGTATGCTTATATAACTTATTTAAAACAACCTGAGCATTAGCATCTTTCTTTAAGGTAATAGTAATTTTAATACCATCCTTTAAATCAGAATGATAATCAGAAATCCCTTCAATTGTCTTATTATGAACTAACTCTGCAACCTTATTTTTTAATTCCAATGTATTAACACCATAAGGTACCTCATCAATTACAATACATTGTCTTCCATGACTTTCCTCAATTTGGGCCTTACTCCTAATAGTAATAGTACCTCGACCAGTCTCATAAGCTTTTCTAATTCCACTATTACCTAAAATAGAAGCCCCTGTTGGAAAATCTGGTCCTTTAATATATTTCATCAACCCATCAACATCAATATCAGGATTATCTATATAAGCAACACATCCATCTATGACCTCACCTAAATTATGAGGAGGAATATTTGTTGCCATACCAACTGCAATACCAGTCGTTCCATTAACTAAAATATTAGGAAATCTAGATGGTAAAACCTCAGGTTCTTTCGTTGTTTCATCAAAGTTTGGAACAAAATTAACAGTATTTTTATTTATATTACGTAATAATTCCAAAGATATCTTTGAAAGTCTAGACTCAGTATAACGCATTGCTGCTGCTCCATAACCTTCAATATTACCAAAATTACCATGGCCATCAATTAACATATAACGATATGAAAAATCCTGTGCCATTCTAACCATCGCTTCATAAATAGACGAATCTCCATGAGGATGGTAATTACCCATAACCTCACCTACTGTTTTCGCACTTTTCTTATGAGGTTTATCAGGAGTATAACCAGATTCATACATTGAATAAAGTATTCTTCTATGAACTGGTTTCAAACCATCTCGTAAATCAGGTAAAGCCCTAGCTACAATAACACTCATTGAATACTCTAAAAAAGAATCTTTTACCTCTTTTACTATATTATTCTGTTCTAATCTATCCATGTTTACCTCCTAAATATCCAAATTACCAACATAAGTTGCATTATTTTCAATAAATTCACGTCTAGGAGCAACCTCTTCCCCCATAAGTTGTGAAAACACCTCATCAGCTGCAACTGCATCATCTATTGTAATTTGTCTTAAAACTCTCTTATTTATATCCATAGTTGTTTCATTAAGCTCTTCCGCATCCATCTCTCCTAACCCTTTCATTCTTGCAATTTCATATTTTGTATTAGGAGCTAAAGTTTTTAAATACTCATCACGTTCTTGTTCATTTAAAACATATTTAATAGTCTTTCCATGCTTAATAACAAAAAGTGGTGGTTGCGCTGCATAAACATGTCCTGCTTCTACAATTGGCTTAAAGAAACGATAAAATAATGTTAATAATAATACTCTTATATGTGAACCATCAACATCAGCATCTGTCATTATTATTATCTTATTATAACGAAGCTTTGATAAATCAAACTCTTCTCCAATTCCTGTACCAAATGCTGTGATAATTGTTCTAATCTCTTCATTAGATAAAGCACGATCAAGACGAGCTTTTTCAACATTTAAAATTTTTCCTCGAAGTGGTAATATTGCTTGTGTCATACTATCTCTACCTTTAATTGCAGAACCACCAGCTGAATCTCCCTCAACTAAAAATATCTCACTAATAGACGCATCTTTACTCTTACAATCAGACAATTTACCATAAAAGTTTGTAATATCTAAATCTCCCTTACGTCTTGTTATTTCTCTTGCTTTTTTAGCAGCAACACGAGCCCTTGAAGCTACAATCGCTTTTTCTACAATAATTTTTGCTTCATCAGGATGCTCTAACAAGAATCGTTCAAATGCTTCTGAAAAAATCTTATCAGCAATTCCTCTAACCTCACTATTTCCAAGCTTTGTCTTCGTCTGCCCTTCAAACTGTGGATTAGGATGCTTAATAGAAATAATCATCGTTAATCCTTCCTTAACATCATCCCCAGTTAAAGGAGAATCCTTATCTTTCAAGTAATTATTTGCAACTGCATACTTATTAAGAACCCTTGTTAAAGCCCTTCTAACTCCTTCCTCATGAGTTCCACCTTCGGGTGTTGTAATATTATTAACAAAAGAATAAATACTAGAGTTATATGACTCATTATATTGTAAAGCTACCTCTAACGAAATATCATCCATAACCCCTGTTACATCTATAATTGTATTATGAATAGGTGTTTTACTCTTATTAAGCATCTCTACATATTCTCTAATTCCACCCTCATAACAAAAAGTATCTTTCTTAGGTTCTTCCCTATCATCATATAAAGTTATTCTTAAACCTCTATTCAAAAAAGCAAGTTCTCTAAGACGTGTTTTCAATACATCATAATCATAAACTGTTGTCTCTGTAAATATTTGATCATCTGGCTTAAAAGTAACTGTTGTACCTGTTCTATTAACATCACAACTATCAATTACCTTAAGATCCTCAACTGGATGTCCCCCTGTTTGATATCTTTGATAATAAACCTTACCATTCTTATATACTTTAACCTCTAACCAATCACTTAAAGCATTAACAACACTAGCACCAACTCCATGAAGTCCACCAGATACTTTATATCCTCCTCCACCAAATTTACCACCAGCATGTAATACTGTATAAACAGTCTCAACTGTACTCTTTCCAGTCTTTGGATGAATATCTACAGGTATACCTCTACCATCATCTTTTACTGTAATACTATTATCTTTATTAATTGTTACCTCAATATGTGTACAATATCCTGCTAAAGCTTCATCTATCGCATTATCTACTATTTCCCATACCAAATGATGAAGACCCTTTGAACTAGTAGAACCAATATACATACCAGGTCTTTTTCTTACAGCTTCAAGTCCTTCTAACACTTGAATCGCTGATGAATCATAAGAATTATTAACTTTATCTTCCATTTTCTAACTCCTTTCAATACTACCATTTTCCACTTTAAAAACAACTGCATCTTTTATAATAGTTTTAGAAATATTCTTTAAATCTGTAGTTGTAATAATACTTTGAATATCTTTATTTATATACCTCAATACTTTATTCCTTTTAGTAATATCTAACTCACTAAAAATATCATCTAAAAGCAAAACTGGATTAGTCCCACTATATTCTTTAAATATAGGAATAGATGCTAATTTATAAGCTAAAACTACACATTTCTGTTGTCCCAAAGATGCAAAATTTTTCATATCAACTCTATTTAAATAAAAAGAAAAATCATCTCTATGAGGCCCATATAAAGTCATTCCAGCCTGTAATTCTCGTCGATAATTACTTTTATAGATATTTATAAGGTTGCTACGTAAATCATCGTCAGAATAGCTTTCTATAGGCAAATTAGGCCTATATTCAATATCAACCACACTAATATCGTCTGCAATATAATTATATATATCTCCAATATAATGATTAATTCTATTTATATAATCATATCTAATCTTATATATAACTATTGCTTTCTCTATTAATTTATCTGTTAAAATATCTAAATAAGTCTTATCAGCAATACTATTTGTATATAATATCTTCAGATATTCATTGCGCGTTTTTAAAATTTTATTATATTCATTATAAGTAACTAAATATGTAAAAGATAATTGGGAAAGAGAAATATTAAGCAAGTTTCTTCTTATACTAGGTGATCCTTTAATAATTTCTAAATCAAAAGGCGAAAAAATAACTAAATTTAAATTAGACAAATAATCTGCATATTTTCTAATTTTCTTATTATTAACATAAATATCTTTATCTTTAGGTAAGAATTCAATCTTTAAATCTTTAATTTGTCCATTATTACTTATTCTAGCTTCAATTTTAGCTTTTTGTTTATTAAACTTAATCAAATCACTTTCTAAAGCATTACGAAATGATTTAGTAAGTCCTAATATTGAAATTGCTTCTAAAATATTAGTTTTACCACTACCATTATCACCGATAAAAATATTCATTTTCGCCCCTAAGGTAACCATAAATTTATTATAATTACGAAAATTATTAAATTTTAAAGACCTAATTATCATAATTAATTAAAAAAACACCCATATAATCACCTACACCCTATTTTAGTACTCCTATACACGCAAGAATATTATACCATAAATACCCCTTAAAAAACAGAAAAAAAGCAAGTTTTTTGCTTTTATTCACCGCGACGATTTCGAATAATAGATTCTAACCTACTAGCTCTCATAACTTGATTATTAAAAGAATTATAAGATACATCTACAATAATGCTTTTTTCATTCTTAAATTCAATTCTTGTCTTATCATGTCCTACTTTATAATAATCCTTAATATTTTTTAAAGATATCCAAACACAATCATCATCTTCTGGTGAATTTGTAGGAAAAAATATTATATACCTACTATCTTCTATTACAACTGGTAACTTATATTTACTATTTAAAATATTCCTTGATCCTTCTTTTCTTCCTGGATAAGAGCTTCCAAAATACTTACAACTATAATCTACTATTTCTAAAGGCTTTTGCGTCACATCGAATTGATAATCATCTTCAATAACAATAGAATTCCACATATCATTTGGTATAATAGCCAAAGTTTCATCATTAATTTCATATTCTTTCATAAATTTCCCCCTAAAAGCTTTACTGCTTTGCTACCAGTCTACTATATAATATTGTCGAATAAGGGAGTTTTTTGTCAGAAAAATTAAAAAAAAGAGGATTTTTTTCCCAAAATTCTCTTTTTAGTAAGTTCTAATAGGTAAAACTAATTGTGTTAAACTGTCATCTTCATCACTTTTCAACAGAATAGGTTTAATCTCTCCTACAAAATATAATTCAACTGTTTCTTTATTAAATGATCTCAAAGCATCCATCATATATTTAGAACTAAATGAAACTTTAACATCAATATCTTGATCCTTAGTAATAACCATTTTCTCTTCTACTCTACCAATTTCTGCACTAGATGATTTCATAATCAAATTATTACCGTCAGTTTCTAAAGTAACAATATTTTTATCTTTATCACTTGTTAAAATACTAACTCTATCAACAACATCATAGAACTCATTAATATTAAAATGAATTTTTACTAAATGTTCCTTAGGTAATAAATTAGATGTATTTGGATATGTACCATTAATTAATCTAGATTGAAATAAAATATTCTGATATTTAAATAAAATTTTATTATTGAAAATATGGATTTCCACAATATCTGTGGAATCATCAATAATTTTCGTAAATTCCACTAAATTTCTACTTGGAATAACAATATTTTGATTTTCTTTACTTATTTTATCTAACTTTATTACTTTTCTAGACAAACGATAAGAATCTGTTGCATTACATTCTAAAATATCTCCTATTAAGTTAAAGTTTATACCATTTAAAATTGCTTTATTTTCATCAATACTAGTAGCAAAAGCTGTTTGATTAACTATTTCTTTTAATAATGATGCAGAAAGTTCAATATGATTTTTACTTTCTCCTAAATCAATATTAGGATATTCACTTTCACTTATACCATTTAAATTAAATTCACTTTTTTCTGTATAAACTAATATTTTTAATTCATCTACTACCTCAATATTAATATATTTATCAGGTAATTTTCTTACAATATCTAAAATATATTTTCCTTGAATAATAATACTACCCTCTTCTTTAACAGTAATAATATCCTCGTTATCACAATCTATAAAAGTTTGAATTGTAATATCATTATCACTAGCTGTAAGAGTTAATCTTTTTTTTGTAAGATTAAATTTTATTCCTGCTAGAACAGGTATAACATTTTTACTAGATATAGCTTTTGAAACTTTATTTAAAGCTTCCATTAATATTTCTTTTTTGATTGTAAATTTCATTATATATTCCTTCTTTCTTATTATATATTTATATTAACAACGTGAATTATGTGGAAAACTAAAAAATTCCTTTATATTATACCATATTTTTTTAATTTTAGCTGTGGAAAAAAAGTGAAAAACTAATTTTTATCCACAACCTAAGGTTTTAAGTCATTTTCAAGTTTTTTAATAATTCCCGCTAAATCACTATTGTTTTTTATTTCTTGTTCTATTTTCTCAACAGAATGCATCACTGTTGAATGATCTTTACCTCCAAACTCTGTCCCTATCTTTGGAAATGATTCACTTGTAAGTTTTCTACACAAATACATTGCTATTTGTCTAGGAAAAGCAATATTACTACTTCTTTTTTTAGATCTAATATCTTCTACAGATATTTGAAAGTATTCTGCTACAATTTTCTGAATTCTTGTAATATCATTTTTCTCACTTAAGCCTTTACTAATAAAGTCTTTTAAAGCCTCAATCGCGAGATTTACATCAATCCTAGCCCCTCCCATTATTGTGGAATAAGCTACTAACCTTGTTATTGATCCTTCTAGTTGTCTAACATCACTCCCAATATTTGAAGCAATATACTCTATTACCTCCTCAGGAATATCCGTTTCAAAATTACCAGCAATAATTTTTTTCCTTAATATCTCTTTTCTTAGTTCAAAATCAGGTGGATAAATATTAACCGTTAATCCCCAACAAAATCTTGTTCTAAGACGTTCCTCTAATAACTTTAAATCGTTAGGAGATCTATCTGAGGAAATAATAATTTGCTTAGAGTCATTATATAAATTAGTAAAAGTATGGAAAAACTCTTGTTGCGTTTGGGTAGCCCCCCCTAAGAATTGAATATCATCAATGATAAGTACATCTATATTTCGATATTTATTCTTAAAAAAGTCTATATAACTAAAATTAGTACCCTTCTCGTCTTTCTTATTTATACCTACAAAATCATCTCTAAACTGATCACTTGTAACATATAATACTCGCCGATTAGAGTTATCAACAATATAATTGCCTATCGCATGCATTAAATGTGTCTTTCCTAATCCACTATTACCATATATAAATAAGGGATTGTACATCTTCCCAGGATTTTCCGCTACTGACAAAGCCGCCGCCTGTGCAAATTTATTTGAATCTCCTACAATAAAATTTTCAAAATTATATTTTGGGTTTAAATTTGATTTTGTCTTAAAATTCTTAGGTATTCCCTCCTCTACTGCTTTTTCTTCCTCTTTTTTTTGCTCTATTTTTATTTGCACCTCATCTGGCAATAAAAAAGCAAGTTCAAAGTTTGTTCCTGTAACTTTATTCAGTGCCTCTCTTATTAGTTCAAAATAATTATCTGATAAATGTTTTTTATGAATAGACATAGGTACTTCAATATATGCTGTACCATCTTTAAGTTCAAGTAAATTAACATCACTAAACCAAGTATCAAATGCTAAGGATGAAAGCTCATCTTTTATTTCTTTCAAGCAATTTTGCCACAAAATTTCGACATTCATCCTAACACCTCCCACCTGATTTCATAAATTCAACAATATAATACTCTAAATTTGTGGAAAAGGAAATAGTAAAAATGAAATTTTAAAGTTTCCACAATTTATCCACAATTTTGTCCACAACAAAAAACGACATATATCAACAAAAAGTCAAGTTTTCCACATTTTCCACAATTTTAAAATTCACAAGTTAATAAAACTTATCCACACCATGTGAAAACTGTGGATAATAAAAAAAAATGAACATGACATCTTATACCAAAGCATAGTTTTTTATCATAATAATCAAAAAGATAATAATAAAGGAAAAGGCCGCCATCGTTAAAATGGTGCACATCTTAATTAAAACGGGAACTTCGAATTTTATTTAATGAGGTGTAAAAACACCTTGACAAACCATTAATCTTCTTATTATAATAATGTAGATTTTAAGTCTGGAGGTGTTAAAATGAAAAGAACATATCAACCTAATAAAAGAAAAAGAGCTAAAAAGCATGGTTTCTTTGCTCGTAAAAATGGAGAAGGTAAAATTTTAAATAGTCGTCGTAAGAAAGGACGTAAAGAATTAGTATAATAAATTCCACTGTTTTTGCAGTGGTTTTTTGTACATCGCAAATCAATTATCAACATGAATAGGGGAGTTATTATAGGAAGTGATCCATCTTGAATAAAAAATATATAATAAAAGAAGCGAAAGAATTTGATCGTTTAATAAAAAAAGGATATTGTATTAAAAACTACAATTTTTTAATTTTCTATGAAGAAAACAAGTTTCCTTATAATAAATATGGTATTTCCGTTCCAAAAAAAATAGGTAAAGCTCATATAAGAAATAAACTAAAAAGAAAAATACGTGCCATCCTAAGGAATTATAAAAAGTCATTTTCAAAAAACTATAACTGTATTATAATTATAAGAAATAGCTGTTTAACATTAACTTATCAAGAGTTATCTAACAGTTTGGAAAAATTATTAACTAAAATCAAGTAAGGAGAAGACGATGAAAAAAATAAAATCAAAATTTAAAATATTTATTATAATAATGTTGCTATTTGGAGTAACTGGTTGCCAAACAACATTAGTAGATGAAGATAATAAGGCTGTCAAAAATCCTGAGACAGGGCAAGCTTTAACTGAAAACATCTTATGTCAACCAACTGAAGAAAAAACTAGAAAACTATATGAAGAAAATGGGGTAGATTTAGACAAATTACCAAAATGTACAGAATTTACTCCAACCTCAACTGAATATGATGGTCTATGGACAGGAATATTTGTAAAACCATTAGCTTTTCTCATTTTAACATTAGGAAAATATATTGGTAGCTTTGCTCTAAGTATCATCATAATTACTATTATAATAAGGTTAATCCTTTATCCATTCACTAGAAAAATGGCTCTTCAAAGTGAAATGATGCAAAAGGCTACTCCTGAGTTAGAACGAATTAGAAAAAAATATGAAGGTAAGACAGATCAAGAATCAATGTTAAGACAAAATCAAGAGATGATGATGATTTATAAAAAATATAATTTTAATCCTCTAACTAGTTGTCTTGTTTCCTTTATTCAATTTCCTTTATTATTAGCATTCTTAGAAGCCATAAATAGGGTACCTGCCATCTTTGAAGAAAACTTTTTAGGTATTCAATTAGGTACAACTCCAATGATAGGTTTTTCTACCTCAACTTTCTATGTTTATATCATCTTAATTATAATTATTGGCCTTTCTACCATTTTCACCTTTAAAACAACTAGTATGGGTTCAGGAAGTGATCCATCTATGAAAATGATGCCTATTGTTATGAGTGTTATCATTATCATAACTGCCTTCTTTATGCCATCAGCTTTAGGTATCTATTGGTCAGTAGGAAATATTTTCGCAATCGTTCAAAATGTAATTGTTAAGAAAGGATTTACAAAGCATGGTAGAAAAGCATAATTATACAGGAAAAACTTATGAAGAAGCTTTAAATAAAGCTAAAATAGATCTCCAAGAATTAGAAGATAACTTAATTATTAATATTAAAGAAGAAAAGAAAAGTCTTCTAAGTAAAAAAGTAGAAATTGAGGTTATAGAAAAAAGAGTAATTAAAGAAGCGCTTAAAAGACTAATTAAAGATTTACTAAAAAATATTGGCTTTGATGTCGAAATAGAAATTACTATGAATAACAACGTTCCTACCTATCGTCTTTATTCTGATAATGATGCTTTACTAATTGGGAAAGATGGTAAAAATCTTAAAGCATTAACTACTATTATCAACCAAATCATAATTAAAGAAATAGGAACCAATTACAAATTTCTAATTGATGTAAGTGATTATAAAAAAAGAAATGATCAACATATTGAAACGCTAGCCAAAAAATTAGCACGTGAGGTAAAAAATACTGGAATTGAGGTTAAAATGGATAGAATGAACTCATATCAGCGAAGACTAGTTCATAATATCCTTTCTAACAATAAATATGTCTATACAGAAAGTATAGGGGAGGAACCTAATCGTTGTGTCGTTATTAAACCAAGGGATAAATAATATCCCTTTTTTTTGTCAAATTCTGCCAAGTTACTTTAAATAAGAGCATATAAACTTTACAATAACTTGAAAATAAAATATAATAAACAAACTGTAGAGAAAGGAAGGGTGAATTAATGTTAGGAAAAGAAGACATTATAAAAGAAAGAGATGAGTTATCATTTTTAAAAGATATATTAGCTTACGAGGAGACTAAATTAAAATGTAGCCTTGATGAGCTTTCTAAATATAGCGAGGTTCAAAACTATATATCATTATTAAAAGATATTAAAAGTTTTAAAAAGCAGGGAGTATATAATGATCCCATCAAAGCTACTTATGAAGACAATTTAGATTTCTTAGTAGACTTTTATAAAGAGGTTAAACTTTATAAAGAAACGGCTAAAACTCTAACAGATTATCAAAATTATAGTAAAAAACTAGAGACTTTTTCTTCAACTGAAGAAGGTATTATTTATAATGGTAAAGCAAAAGAGCCATGTAAAACTTATTCTATCTGTGATTTATTAAACCATTTAATGACTTTAAAACAATCAAATCTCCAAACAACTCCTGAAGAATTAGCGAAATATCGAGATATTGTTGCTAGAAATATTACATCTAAAGACCATTATCAAGATGATGAAATAATAGAGACATTTCTAGGGACAAAAATATACCAAAATCCCGAAAACTACGCTGTTGAAGATATAGAAACTGGATTAGCTAAATTTCAAACAGGTAGTTCGACTTATAAATTTGAAAATGGTATAATAAGTTTAGTATCTTTCAATGATTCTTTTATAAAGCCCAAGAGTTTAAGTCAAAGAGAAGAACATGCTTTTTATAGTGAAGAAGCATATGTTCTTTTAAAAATAGATAAGGATACGAAAATTAAGAAAATAGGAGTAAAGAAACATGAATGATACCATTGTTGCTATATCAACCAAATTAGGAGAAGGGGCTATTTCTATTATTAGAGTTAGTGGACCTGAATCTATCAATATTGTAAATAAACTATTTAAAGGAAAAGACTTAACTAAAGTAACTAGTCATACCATAAACTATGGTTTTATTAATGATGGTATTAAAGATATTGATGAGGTTCTAGTATCTATTATGAGGGCTCCTAAAACTTTTACTAGAGAAGATATTGTTGAGGTAAATTGTCATGGTGGTATTGCTCCAACTCTAAAAATATTAGAACTCATAAATCAAGCTGGCGCCCGTCTTGCTGAGCCTGGAGAATTTACTAAACGTGCATTTTTAAATGGCCGAATTGATTTAACTCAGGCCGAAGCAGTTATGGATATAATTCAAAGTAAAACTGATGCCAATCGCTCTCTAGCTCTATCTTCTTTAGAAGGAAACTTAAAAAACTACATCACAACTTTTCGTGATAAATTAAAATACTTATTAGCAAATATTGAAGTTAATATTGACTATCCAGAGTATTATGATATTGAAGAAATAACTCTAGAAGACATAAAAAAGACAATTACTGACTTAAAAGTGGATCTTCAAGACTTAATAACGAGATCAGTTGAACGATTAATTGTAAAAAATGGTATTAAAACAATTATTATTGGACGTCCTAATGTAGGTAAAAGTAGTATTCTAAATACTTTCTTAAAAGAAGATAAAGCTATCGTAACCAATATTGAAGGGACTACTAGAGATCTTGTTGAAGGAGAAATAATCTTTGATGGAATAGAACTATCCCTAATTGATACTGCGGGAATTAGAGAAACTGATAATATTGTTGAAAAAATAGGGGTAGAGAAAAGTCTTTCTCTAATAGATAATGCTGATTTAATCATTGTCGTATTAAATAGTAGTGAAGAGTTAACAGATAATGATAAATTTATCTTAGATAAAGTAAAAGATAGAAATCCAATCATTGTTCTAAATAAAAATGACTTAAAAGCTAAACTCCACAAAGAAGATTTTACTTTTGATCATATTGTCAGCACTAATACTAATTCTTTTACAGGGATAGATAGTTTAAAACAAGAAATAAAAAAAATGTTTAATTTAGATGAAATTAAAGAGCAAGACTATACTTATCTAGCTAATAATCGACAACTTCTTTTAGCTAAACAAGCCAAAAAAAATCTAGAAGAAGCTGAGAAAAGTTTATTAGCAGATGCCCCTGTTGATATAATTGAAATTGACTTAAGAGCAGTCTTTGATACTTTAGGAGAAATAACAGGTGAAAACTATAGTGATGAATTATTAGATGAACTATTTAAAGACTTTTGTGTAGGAAAATAAAGGAAAGAGGTGTTAAAATGGAACCAGAAATTATTGTCGTAGGTGGTGGCCATGCTGGCGTAGAAGCCGCTTTAGCAAGTGCACGAATTGGTCACATAACTCTTCTTGTTACAGGAAATATCTCTAATATTGCCGACATGCCTTGTAATCCATCAATTGGCGGACCTGCTAAAGGTATTGTTGTAAGAGAAATAGATGCCCTAGGTGGTGAAATGGCCAAAAATACTGATAAAAGCTCTTTACAAATGAAAATGCTTAATACCAAAAAAGGACCAGCTGTCTGGGCTTTAAGAGCTCAAGCTGATAAAGAATTATACAAAAAAGAAATGCTTGCTACGCTAATGCAAGAAGAAAATCTTACTATAAAAGAAGCCTTAGTAAAAGAACTATTAATAGAAGATAAAAAAGCGGTAGGAGTTTTATTAGAAGATGGTACTAAAATTAAAAGTAAAGCTGTAATTTTAACAACAGGAACCTATCTAAAAGGAACTATCCTAGTAGGAAGTAATAAAGAAGAGGGTGGACCTCATGGTGAAAAAGCCAGTAACTATTTAAGTCCTTTCTTAAAAAGTATTGGCTTTAAGATTTTACGTTTAAAAACAGGAACTCCTCCTCGTCTTGCCAAAGATAGTATTGACTTTTCCAAAGCAGAGTTAGAAAAGGGGAGTGATGAAGATTTAGCTTTCTCCTACGATAACGAAGGAGCCTTAGCTTATAAATATCAAATTCCTTGTCATTTAATCTATACTAACGAAAAAACTCATCAAATAATTAAAGATCATTTAACTGAATCAAGTATGTATGGTGGTTATGTTGAAGGAGTAGGTCCGCGTTATTGTCCTTCTATTGAAGATAAAGTCGTTCGTTTTGCAGATAAACCACGCCATCAACTATTCTTAGAGCCAGAAAGTCTATCCTATGATGATATCTATCTTCAAGGTTTTTCAACCAGTATGCCTCATTATGTCCAAGAACAAATGGTTCATTCTTTAGAAGGTCTAGAACATGCAAAAATATTAAAATATGCCTATGCAATTGAATATGATGCGATTGATCCTAAACAAATTAAACCGTCTTTAGAAACGAAAATTATTGAAAATCTTTATACCGCTGGACAAATAAATGGGACTAGTGGTTATGAAGAAGCGGCAGGTCAAGGACTTATGGCTGGAATTAATGCCTCTTTAAAATTAGAAAACAAAGAACCCTTAATCTTAAAAAGAAACGAATCATATATTGGTGTTTTAATTGATGACTTAGTAACTAAAGGTGTAACAGATCCTTACCGCCTTTTAACCTCTAGAGCTGAATATCGGCTTCTTCTTCGTGACGACAACGCTGATTTAAGACTTCGCGAATATGGTCATCAAGTAGGACTTATCAAAGAAGAGACCTATAAAAAGTTCTTACAAAAGAAAAAAGATATTAATGAACTTACAAGAGTGTTAAGAGAAACAAAAATAACTCCTAAAGAACAAATCAACCAAGCTTTAATGTCTATTCCTACGTCACCAATAAAAGATAGTATTACTTTATATGATTTATTAAAAAGACCAGAAATAAAAATAGATGATCTTAATAGATTTATTACCTTAGATTATGATAAAGATGTTAAAAAAGAGGTAGAAATAAATATTTCTTATGAAGGTTATATTGCTAAAGCCGAAAAAGAAGCTTTAAAAATGTTAGATTTAGAAAATAAAAAAATAGATATAGATATAGATTATGATGACATCCCAAATATTGCAAGTGAAGCGAAAGAAAAATTAAAAGAAATTAGACCTTTAACATTAGGTCAAGCCAGCCGTATTAGTGGGGTAAATCCTGCTGATATTGCGATACTATCAGTCTATTTAAAGAAACGAGGTATCTAAAATGAGCGAACAGGAATTCATAAAAGCTATTGCAGATTTAGGTTTAACGATAACTTTAGATCAACAGAAAAAATTAGAACTAGTTTATAATACATTAATAGAAACTAATACAAAAATGAATTTAACGCGTATTACAGCCAAAGAAGATGTTTACTTAAAACATTTTTATGACAGCTTAACTATTGCCAAAATCATTGATCTTTCAAAAGTTAATACTCTATGTGATATTGGTAGTGGTGCTGGTTTTCCTGGTATAATCCTAAAGATATTTTATGATAACCTTGATATCACTCTAATTGATGCCTTAAATAAAAGAGTAGTTTACTTAAATAATTTAGTTGAAAAATTAAACCTTAAAAATATTAGAGCTTATCACATGAGAGCTGAAGATTTAATTAGAAAGCATAAAACCTTTGACCTTGTAACTGCAAGAGCTGTCGCTGCTTTACCTAAATTATTACCTT
Organism: uncultured Bacilli bacterium; assembly: GCA_944331915.1. Lineage (GTDB taxonomy): Bacteria > Bacillota_I > Bacilli_A > RF39 > UBA660 > Onthousia. The sequence goes on from CALVIR010000010.1 coordinate 28,354, forward strand.
GGGCAATGCCTTTAGTAAATTCTCAAGGCAGCTTTATTGCCATGAAAGGAAATGTCCTTGATGAACTAAATGAAGCCCAAAAATTAATGATCAAAAAAAACTGGTATCTAAATAACCAAATTACCTTTTCTCTTCCTAATGATGCTGGTACAAGGACTTTATTAGAACTAAAGAAAAAATAATACTAGTAAACTTAAAAAAATATGCTATAATGATATTAGAGATAAAATAAAAGAATAAGAGGGGATAATATGGATAATCGTGAAAACGAAGTTGTATATTTACATTTAGATGATATAATTCCAAATAGATTTCAACCACGACAAGTCTTTGATGAAAAAGCCTTAAAAGAGCTAGCAGTCTCAATCAAAGAGCATGGTGTTATTCAACCAATTATTGTTAGAAATATTGGTAATAAATATGAAATAATTGCTGGAGAACGTCGTTATAAAGCCTCTGCTATGGCTGGACTTACCACTATTCCTGCTATTATTAGAAACCTAGATGATAAAGAAAGTAGTAAAGTTGCTTTATTAGAAAACTTACAACGAAAGAATTTAAATCCTATAGAAGAAGCTAAAACCTATCAAAAAATACTAGAGTTAGATCAAATGACTCAAGAAGAACTAGCTAAAACTATGGGAAAAAGCCAAAGTGCTGTCGCTAATAAACTAAGACTTTTAGCCTTAACCCCAGAGGTTCAAGACGCTCTTTTAAAAGAACAAATTTCTGAACGTCATGCTAGGGCTTTATTGAATGCCCCTGATCCTGATACTCAGAAAGCACTTTTAAAAGAAGTTATAGCAAATAAAATGACAGTAAGAGAACTAGAAGAAAAACTTGCTCCTAAGAAAAACACTGAAATAACAAGTGAAGACTTTAATAACATTTTAAATCCAGCACCTGTTAATATTAATTCTAACAATACATCTAATCTTATCAAAGATAGTAGTCTTAATAACGATTTTAATCAAAATGTGGGTATAGATTATTCAACCCCACCAAAATTTATTGATTATGGTATTCCAAGTGTTGGAGGTTCTTTGCAAAGTACTGCTGATAAACCAATTGATATTAACGAATTAAAACAAGAAGCGAAAGATATAAATATTGAACAGCCAAAACCTAATATGGATAGTTTTTTACAAGTAGGTCCTAAAGATAACGCTCCAAAAGAACAAGAAAATTCTAACTTTAAATTCTTTTCTCCATTTGAAGATACTCATGAGGAGAAGAAAGAAGCCCCTGATGCGAAATCTTTAGAGACTGCTTTTGATAATTTAAGTCCCTTTAGCTTAGGTGGGGAAACTAAGCCATTAGAAGATACTACCAGTACCTCTATGGATAATCTTTTAGCAGGAGTTGAAAATAAACAAGATCAACCATCTTCTAATCCTCCATCTTTTGATGCTTTCAATAATCCTTTCGCTAAAAATCCCATTTTTCAAGACAATGTTCAATCTTTAACCCAAGCTCAAGTAAGCAAACCTAAATATACCTTAAATGAATCCATTAATATCGTAAGAGATAGTGTTAAAAAAATAGAAGAAAGTGGTTTCAAAGTAGATGTAGAAGAGATGGATTTTGCTAGTAACTATCAAATTGTAATTAAAATCTCTAAAGAGAATAACCCAAACTAAAAGTAGATTGAATCTACTTTTTTTCCTAAAATAGTTTTCATAATCCCTAATTTTTGATACAATAATTAAGACTAATAAAAGAAGAGAGTGATAAAAATGGCAAAGGTAATTTCTTTAGTAAATCAAAAAGGTGGAGTAGGAAAGACCACAACAAGTATTAACCTTTCTGCCTCTTTAGCATTCCTTGGCAAAAAAGTATTATTAATTGACCTAGATCCACAAGGTAATACTACAACAGGAGTAGGCATTAATAAAGCAGATATAAATTTAAGTATCTATGATGTTTTAACCAATAAATGTAGTACTAAAGAAGCAATGATAAAAACTAAATATAAGAAATTATATGTTCTACCAGCAACTATTAATTTAGCTGGTTTAGATATTGAACTATTAGAAAAAAGTCAAAGTGAAAAAGGCTTCGCTAAAGGAGCTCAATTGAAATATCATCTTGAAGAACTAAATGATGAAAACTTTGATTTTATCATTATAGACTGTCCACCTTCCTTAGGACTAATCACCACAAATGCTCTAACGGCAAGTGATTCTGTTATTATTCCTGTTCAATGTGAATTTTTTGCCTTAGAAGGAATAATGCAATTACTTAATACGATAAGACTAGCTCAAAAACAATTAAATCCTAATCTAGACATTGAAGGAGTACTCTTAACTATGCTTGATTCAAGAACAAATCTTGGCTTTGAGGTAGTTGATGATATTAGAAAATTCTTTAAAGAAAAAGTTTATAATACCATTATTCCAAGATTAATTAGATTAACCGAAGCCCCTTCACATGGAGAGCCTATAATAGTTTATGATCCTAAAAGTAAAGGTTCAGAAGCCTATTTAAATTTAGCAAAGGAAGTGATTGATCGTAATGGAAAATAAAAGAAAAGCCCTAGGTAGAGGGTTAGAAGAACTTTTTAGTAGTGAACCATTAGATATAGCTAAAGTGGAAGAAGAAATAATCAATAATACTCCTAAAGAACAAATTACAGAGATTAATCTTGATGAATTGAGAAGTAACCCTTATCAACCTAGAAAAAACTTTGATGAAGAAAGCTTACAAGAACTAGCTTCATCTATTAAGACTTATGGTGTTTTTCAACCTATTATTGCTAAAAAAAGTATTAAAGGTTATGAAATTGTTGCTGGAGAACGTCGTGTTAAAGCCAGCCGCTTAGCAGGTCTTAAGACCATACCAGCTATTATCAAAGAATTTACTGATGAAGAAATGATGGAGCTAGCTCTTCTTGAAAACCTTCAACGTGAAAATTTAAGTGCTCTTGAAGAGGCAGAAGCTTACTACAAACTAAAAGAAAAGCTAAATCTAACCCAAGAAGAATTAGCTGAAAAAGTAGGAAAATCAAGAAGTCATATAACAAATATGCTTGGTTTATTAGATTTACCAGCTGAGATTAAAGATGATATTATCAAAGGCGATTTAAGTATGGGGCATGCTAGAGTATTAAGTAAACTAGAAAATAAAGAGCAAGCCCTAACTTTAGCTGATAAAGTTATAAAAGAAAATTTAAGTGTTCGTAAACTAGAAGAATTAACCTCATCTCCCGAAGAATTTCACCGCAAAAAAGAAATTACGAAAAGAAAGCCTCTTGAAAATGAGTTTTCTTACTTAATAAATGATCTTGAAGAAAAACTTGATACCAAAGTAAGAATTAAGAATAATAAATTAGAAATAAGTTTTATTAATGCAAATGATTTAAATCGTCTCCTAGAAATAATGCATTTAGATAAATAAAGGAGGTATCTTCCTTGAAAGAATTTCTTGCTACTGATATTTTCGTTTATATAGTAAGACCTATTATTTATATAGGTTTAGCTTATATTACTTATAAAATCATAACATTATTAATTAGCAGAACCTTAAATAGTAAAAAAGTAAATTCTAAAAATAGAAAGCGTGTTCAAACTACGATAAGTCTCATCAATAATTGTTTAAAATATATTATTGTATTTCTAACTATTTTACTAATTTTAGGTAGTTTTGGTATTGATGTTAGTAAAATATTTGCCGGATTAGGAATCATGGCTGCTGTTTTAACTTTGGCTTTTCAAGATCTTGCTAAAGACTTTATTGCTGGTATCTCAATTGTCATGGAAGATCAATTTGAAATAGGTGATAACGTCATGATTAATGGCTTTCGTGGTGATGTTATAGAAATGGGGCTAAAAACAACAAGAATTAGAGATTATAAAGGAGCAGTTCAAATAATTGCTAATCATACTATTACTGAGGTTGTAAATTACAGTTTAAATCCTTCTTTAGCTGAAATTACTATTTCTGTTGACTATAAAAATGATTTAGATAAAGTAGAGCAGGTTATAAGAGAAACCATGACTAAAATTGATGCTACTTATGAAAATTTAAAAGGTAAAACAGAACTCTGGGGTGTTGAAACGGTTGATCAAAATTCTGTTACATATAAAATTGTTGTTAAAACAAAATCTAACTTTGATTTAACTGTACAACGCAATATGCGACGTGACTTTCAAGAAGCTTTATTAAAAGCTAATATTAAATTACCACAAACACATATGGAGGTGCATAATGGAAAATAAAAACTATTCCTTAAATGACCATGTAGTATTAAAGAAAGGTCATCCATGTGGTACTAATGACTGGGAGATTATAAGATTAGGTGCTGATATAAAGCTTAAATGCAGTGGATGTGGCAGACTTGTTTTTATCCCTAGAATAGAATTTAATAAAAAAATTAAAAAGGTTATAACTAAGGAGGAAAATAATGCGTAATAGAAAAAAATTAAAACTGAAAAAATTTTATTTTCATCCCATTACCGTTTATGTAATTTTAATATTTGTAACTATTCTTCTAAGTGCTATTTTATCAGCTTTCCAAATGCAAGCGACCTATAGTACTATAAGTCCTGCTACTAACGATTTAGATACTGCTCTTGTTACAGTTCGAAGCTTACTTAATTTTGATGGGTTAAAATATATCTTTAGTAATGCTATGACAAATTTCTTAAGCTTTGCTCCTTTAGGTATGCTATTACTAACACTATTTGGTCTTAGTATAGCTAATGCCACAGGTTTTATTGATACTTTATGTAAAAGACATTTAATAAAAATAGATAAAAAAATTTTAACCTTTATAGTTATTTTCTTAGCCACTATCTCTTCTTTAATAAATGATGTTGGTTATGTAATCTTAATTCCTATTTCAGCTTTATTATTTACTTTAAATAACCGTAACCCTCATTTAGGTATTATTGCTGCCTTTGCAGGAGTTAGTTTTGGTTATGGAGTATCTTTATTTGTTGGTAGTATGGAGGTCAACTTAATTCCCGATACAACAATGGCTGCAAGATTAATTGACGCCAATGCACATATTAGTTTAACTTCTAACTTATTTATTATTATTGCTTTCTCAATTATTCTTTCCCTTGTTGGAACTATTATCATTGAAAAGATAATTGCTCCTCGTTTAGGAAAATTTAAAGACAAAGAAGAATTTGCTAAAACAGAAGAATTAATTGTTTCTGATGTTAAAGAATTGGAACAACAAAAAATAGAAAAAGAACATTATGAAAAAAGAGGTATAAAAGTTGCATTAATAACTGCTATTATAGTTATTATTCTCTTTATTTATTCCATTATTCCCAATTTACCATATTCTGGTATGCTTCTTGATATGGAAGAAGATACCTATTTAGGTCAATTATTTGGAACTAACTCTTATTTTCAAGATGGTTTTACCTATATGATGGCTTTACTTTTAACCCTTGTAGGTATTGCTTATGGAATAGGTGCTAAAACAATAAAAAATGATAAAGATATAATCAATGGTTGCAAAGAAACATTTGCTTCTATGGGTGAGGTTCTAATGCTTATCTTTGTTGTTTCGCAATTTTCATCAATATTTAGACAGACAAATATTGGTACCGTTATAACTGCTTGGTGTGCAAATGCTATTGGTAATGTTGGTTTCTCTGGCATTGCTCTAGTTATCTTTGCTATCATTATGATTGCCATTGCTAACCTCTTTGTCCCATCTCCAAGTAGTAAATGGTCAATCTTTGCTCCTGTCTTGGTTCCTGCTTTTATGCAGTCAAACTTATCAGCACAATTTGCTCAATTCATATTGCGAGTTGGTAGTTCTATCACTGCTGGTATAACTCCCCTTCTTGCTTGCTTTGCCATTTATATAGGCTATCTAAATATATATAATAAGGATAAGAGTAAACCAATTACTATTCATAAAAGTATCAGCTATGTCATGCCATACTTTGTAATCATTGCCCTTACTTGGATTCTCTTAACCATAGGTTGGTATGTGATTGGCCTTCCATTAGGTCCTAATGTCTATCCAACAATTTAAATACCGTCAAGGTATTTTTTCTTTTAAAATGATTAAAAGAATGTTATAATAAAGAACAGAAATGAGGTAATATTATGAGTTTAAAAGCTGGAATCGTCGGTTTACCAAACGTCGGTAAAAGTACTTTATTTAATGCTATTACAAATCAACACATTTTAGCAGAAAATTATCCCTTCGCTACCATTGAACCAAATGTTGGGATTGTAAATGTTAAAGATGAACGAATTGATACCCTAGCTAAAATGTTTAACCCGGAACGAGTTATCAATACAAGTTATGAATTTATTGATATCGCTGGTCTTGTCAAAGGAGCCAGCAAAGGTGAAGGTCTAGGTAATAAATTTCTATCCCACATTAGAGAGGTTGACGCTATATGTGAAGTAGTAAGATGCTTTGATAATGGTAATATTATTCATGTTGATGGAGAAATAGATCCCATAAGAGATATTGAAACTATTAACCTAGAACTATCTTTAGCAGACTTAGAGATTATTAGTAATAGAATAGATCGTATCAGTAAAAAAGCTAGAATGAGTAAAGATAAAGACGAATTATTAGAGTTAGAAACTTTAGAAAAACTAAAAGAATCACTTGAGAAAAATATTCCTATTAGATTAGTCTCTTTAACTAAAGAAGAACAAAACATCATAAAAAGTTTTAACTTTTTAACGAGTAAACCAATAATTTATCTAGCTAATATCAAAGAAGAAGATATTGGAAAAGAAGATAATAAATATGTTGAAATTGTTAAAGAATATGCTGCCAAAGAAAATGCTAAAACGATTGTCCTTTGTGCTAAAGTCGAAGAAGAACTAAGTGAACTATCGGAAAGAGATAAAATGGAAATGCTCGAAGGATTAGGAATTAAAGAAAGTGGCCTAGATGCCCTTGTAAAAGCAACCTATGATCTTTTAGGTTTAGCAACCTATTTTACAGTTGGTAAAGATGAGGTAAGAGCTTGGACCTTTAAGAAGGGTATGAATGCCAAAAAATGTGCTGGTATTATCCATACTGACTTTGAAAAAGGCTTTATTAAAGCTGAAATAATCTCTTATCAAGACTTAATTACCTGTGGTAGTGAACTAAAAGCCAAAGAACAAGGTAAAGCTCGTCTTGAAGGTAAAGACTACCTAATGCAAGATGGTGATATCTGTCATTTTAGATTTAATGTGACGGAGTCTAAATTTATCGGAAAGATTATTTAATAGTTGATAATGCTGTATAAAGCTTTGGAAACATTAGAATTT